>JAYUXG010000650.1:0-2739 GCA_043753125.1 Saprospirales bacterium
TGAAGTCAGCCAGCGTGCGCAGGTCTGCCGCCGTACTAACGGTTTGACCCGTGGCGCTGTCCGCTTCTGCGGTCACGCCGACCAGCATAATCTGTCCCATGACCGACGAGACCGGCCCCATGACCGGCACGATGCCGTTGGGTAGCGGCACGGTGGCCAGTTTTTCCGCTACGAGTTGCCGGGCGCGGTACACATCCACCTCCCAGCCGAACTCCACGAACACCAAGCCGATGCCCCGCGACGAGCTGCTGCGCACCACTTCCACGCCGGGCGAGCCATTCAACGCCGTCTCGATGGGCAGCACAGCTTGGACCTCGATCTCTTCGGGCGACATGCCGCCCGCTTCGAGAAATACCGTTACGCGGGGACGGTTGAGGTCGGGCAGTACATCCACCGGCAGATTGACCGCCGTCCAGCCGCCCCAGACCAGCAGCAGGGCAGCAGCGGCCACCACGAAGAGGCGGTTTTGCAGGGAAAATTTTATAAGGGCGTCGAGCATATTAAGCGAAGGAGAGGTTTCTAAAATTAGGCTGTATCCAAAAATTTAGTCTTGAATCTTTACCCGGAGTAATTTTATTGAATTGATAAAAACCAGCGTGTCGGGTAGCAAGTGAATAGCAGCCGCCTGCACCGGCCCGATAATTCTCAACAACACCAAGGTAATGCCAATGACGTGAACGACCCCAACCCCAACGAATATGTTTTCCTTGGTCGTGCGAAAAGCCCTTTTGCTGATGGCGCGGGCACGGGCGATCTTTTCCAGCTTATCCTCCATCAGCACGATATCTGCTGCTTCCATCGCCGCTTCGGTACCCATCGCGCCCATGGCAATCCCAATATTCGCCTGCACCAGGGCCGGGGCATCGTTGATCCCGTCGCCCACCATGGCCACTTTGGCGCCGTTCTTCTGGAGTTCCTTAATGCTATTGATTTTATCCTCCGGCAATAAATTAGCCCTGAATTCGGTGATGCCAATCTGGTCAGACACGTGTTTGGCAGTTTCGGGATTATCGCCGGTCAACATCACGATGTTGGTGATGCCGCTTTTCTTCAATCCGGCAATCATCTCCTTGGCGCCTTCGCGAATGGCATCGGATACATAAAAAACGCCTGCCAACTTGTTGTCGGCAGCCAGATAGATAGCCGTATCGGTCAGATTGACCGATGTAGTTGGTAAGGCTATATTGCTTTCCTGCATAAATTCCTTATTGCCGAGCACCGACACGACCACCGCCACCGTGATAAATAGTTCGGTACCTATTTTGCGTTCTTTTACCAAGTCTATCGCCGCCACCTTGACCAGGGAGTAAAGGCCAAAGGCGATAGCTACTAATAATACGGGCAATGGAATCAGGCCGAAATAGTACAACAGGCTGGCTGTCCCCACGGTGAGAATGCGGACAATTTCCCAGAGAAACTGCCGGGAAAAGAACGTTTGTGCAAAGGTCATGTCGTTAATTTTTAAATGCTGGAGTTAGATAAACAAAGAGCACAGCAGAAAAAGGTAGTTTAAAGGGATAATCAATTTGATGTAAGGGGCAAAAAAAGAAACGCAGCGCAGACCAGCTTGCCCGAAAAGTCCTGCACCTGCGCTTCTTTTTTACAATTGGTATTTCGTTAATTCCGTCAGTACCTCGGCCACCTCCCGCTCCAGTTCCAGCAGCCGATCCCGGCTTTCGTACAGCAGCGATTGCTCCACGAAATATTCCAGCGTGGTGATTTGCCCCGCTTGCAAGGCCTTGTCCAGCAAATCCAAGTTGTTGAGCGACAACAGGCTTTGGCGGTATTCATCCAGCCCCGCCTGGAGGCTTTGGTATTTTTCGTAGAGCCGTTTTATCGCGTAGTAATGCTCCGTGCGGTGCTCCTCGATTTGTCCGGCATAGAAAACTTGTTGCAATTGCTGCTGGGCCAACCGATTTTTGTTTTCCCAAAGCGGCACGCTCATTCCGACGTGCAGACCGTGAAAATTTTGCCCTAAAATGCCTTGGTAATGATAGCCCGCTTCCAATTTGGGCAGGTTAAGTGCCTTGGTGAGTGATACCTGTGCAGCCCCAATTTGGTTTTGCGTCTGCAAGTACTGCAAGGTCGGGTCTGTCGTCTCAATGGTTTGTTCCAACGTGTCAAAAGGAGGCAACGCGCTGATCAACGAATATAACGTGTCCGTGACCATGACCGCCACGCCGCCGTTCAGGGCCGCCAACCGGCTCAGGTGTTCGGTAGCTTCCGCTTCCAGCAATTTCATCTCCATTTTCAGATTGACGACCTGATGGCGGGCCTTGTTTAGGTCGAGCGCGGTGGCATCGCGGGCGTCGTACTTCTTCTGGTAATCGGACAAAAACTGCTCCGCCTCGCGTAAGCGCCGGCGGAGTTCTGCCCGACGTTTGTTCACGTAAATCAGTCGTATGCCAGTAAGTTTGGCTTCCAGCAGCGCGTCCTGGCGCAGGGCCCGGCTTTCAAAAGCCAGTTGCCCGGTCCGCAGATTGGCCACCTTACGCCGCCGGGCGTAAGCCGTCGGGTAGTCGAACGGTTGCGTTACCGTTAGGTCGTTTTGGTTGCCCGCAGCGTTGGGAAAGCCCTTCAACCAATCGTAACTAATTTGTGGATCGTAGAGCCAAAGCCCCGTTTGGAACCCCTTGGCGGTGGCTTCTACCCGTTGCTTTTCGGTGCGCAGGCCGGGGTTGTTGCCTTCGATTTGCGCCAGCATCGCGTCAAGGGTGCTTTGGGCGGGTAAATGACCGG
>JAYUXG010000651.1:0-2734 GCA_043753125.1 Saprospirales bacterium
GTGCGTGGGCAAATTGGACGCCACCGAGCTCAAAAAAAACCTGCTGGGGCCTGCCGCCTTCGGCCTGTGGTGCAGTGGCTCGGCCACCATGCCCGACCAGGATCGTTTTGAGAACCGGTGGACAGCCAGCAGCTACGCCACGCTGGGGGCTAAGTATGACATTAGTAGTCCAAATTTTTTCATTATTCGGGACGTGACCAATGCCATTACTGACGATCAACCGCCCAGCAATTCTTGGTCTCCATCCTCTTGGTTCAAGTCGCAGACTGGCTCCAACAGCACCTGCGGCTTTCTCCCTGCCTCCTCGATCACCAGTAAAGAACAGGGCTTCATCAATGAGGTCACTCCGAACGACACCACCGCCGCCAACTGGGACACCCGCCGTCAGCTGTTTTATAAGCTCAAACGCTTCCCCGAACTGGCCGCGCAGGACGAGAGTGCCGCTAAGTACCTGAACAACAACAGCAGCACCTCAGCCTGGCAGTACGCCGAGGCCCAAATGCGTTTCGAGGATGCCTACGCCATCTCCAGTAGCCTGAACAGCCAATTTGGCATCCTACAGGCCCAATACCAAGTCTTACTGGACAAAATATTGGACCTGGACAGCGATCAGGCCAGCGACACCACTTCTTATGACCTGTCCATTGCCACGCAGCGAGCCAATAAATTTGCGCAGCTATGCGTAGTGTCGGACAGCCTGACCCAACGGGGCAAGGACGCAGCCGGTACCGTGCAGACCGCTCTGCAAGCAGCCCTCACCTACGCGCAACAGCTACCCACCACCGGCAAGGCCTACGAGGCCAACTTGAAGAGCCTGCTGGGGGTTATGGTGCATTATGCCCAGGGCGGTGATTCACTGGTCGTGGGCGATTCCACCCTAGTGCGCGGCATCGCCGCCCAGTGCGAGTTATACGGCGGCTCCAGCATCCGCCTGGCCCCGCTCTGGCTGGCACAAGCAGAAGGGCTGCGCTACATCGGCAAGGATTGGGAGGCGGGCTGCGTGGCCGGGCCACGTGGAAAAGAAACATCTGTGCTTCCTACCGCCAGGGTAATACCTAACCCAGTGACCAATGTGGCGCAGATCATCTTTCCGGAAGGGATTGCCGGGCGATGGATGGTGAACGATCTCACTGGGCGGGTAATCCAGCAGGGAAATTGGGACGAGTCCACCGCCCAAGCAACTATTAGTGCCCTAAACTGGCAGCCTGGCCTGTACTTTTTGGTTTGCCAGCCAGTGAAGGGGCCGCCCAGCAGCACCAAGTTTATCGTCATCCACTGATTTTCTAACTAGAAGGACTGGCCCTTTCTCCAACTATGGGGAAGGGGCCAACTTCGTTTAAAAATGAAAATCATGCGACCACTTCTCCTTTTGCTGGTACTCTATCCTTTTTTAGGGAATGCCCAAATTAAAGCTGATTACAACTGGATACTTGGATACCCCTCCGATCCCAATTTTCCTTTGTATCCATTATATAATGGTTCTCAAATAGATTTTAATGCTGTACCAGAAAATTACAGGTATTTTGACATCCCCGTTGAAATGCAAGCCAATGCGGTGATAAGTGATTCGGTTGGTCAATTGCTGTTTTACTCGAATGGCTGTGCAGTTATCAATAAGAACCATGAGATTATGGACAACGGGGCAGACCTTAACCAAGGTGGCGCAGCCTACGAACAAAGCTGCCGTTCGAGCAGTGGCTACCCGTGGGGTTACCATACCCTGCAAGGGGCAATGGCCTTACCATACCCCGGACATCCCAATCAATATGTACTGTTGCACCTGCACCGCCTGGGCAATGACAAGCGAATCCGAGAACTACTCTACACCAAGGTGGACATGACTCAGGGTAGTGGCTTAGGGACAGTAACGGAAAAAAACCAATTGGTCTTCAGCGATACAATGGTGGATATGCTGACCTCGGTGCGCCACGCCAACGGCCGCGATTGGTGGATTATACTGCCAAAATTAAATAGTCCGACCTACTACGTTTTTTTGCTATCCCCTCACGGCCTTAGCACGCCATTGATCCAGCAAAACCTGGGAGTGCCTATCTCAGTCTGGAGTTGGGGCATCCAAGCTGTCTTTTCGCCTAACGGGAAGAAATACGCCAACCTCAGTTCGGGAGCGGGCCTGCAGGTTTTTGATTTCAATCGTTGCACAGGGAAACTGTCTAACCCGGTCCGTATCCCATTCTCCAGTGATGTAGCCTTTGCCGCCGGGGTGGCCTTTTCACCCAACAGTCGTTATCTGTACGCCTCAAACACCGATCATCTGTACCAGTTTGATTTCAAGACGGACAATTTTTTGCAGAGCCAGACGCTGATTGATGTATACAGCGGTTTTGTCGATCCCGAGGAGACTACAACCCCCGTCAACTTCAACCAGATGATGGCGACTCCCGATGGCCGCGTCTTTATGACCTGCTCCAATGGTAGCCGGTATCTGCACGTCATCCAAGAGCCCAACGAAAAAGGACTGGCTTGTGACTTTACACAGCATAGCATCAAACTACCTACTTTTCACAACTTTTCTACCCCCAACTTCCCCCACTTCCGCCTCTTCGACCTGCCCGGCTCGCCCTGCGACACCCTCGGCATCGATGGCCTGCAGCCACCGGAGGATACGCTGGTGATAGAGCCGCCCTTGCTTTGTGCCAGTGGCATCCGCATCCACCCCAACCCGGCCACTACGATGGCCACGCTGGAACTGCCTGATTGTCAGGGCGGTACGCTC
>JAYUXG010000652.1:0-2729 GCA_043753125.1 Saprospirales bacterium
AATGCCTCGCCAAAGGTCAGGTAAAAACCAGAATTTCCATTCCCGTCCCCTATGCCATAATCCACTCGCAAATGTATCTGTTGTTTTCGGTCAAACTCAAAGCGCAGTCCGCCACCGCCTTCCGGCCGCCAGCGCAGTCCTTCGCCCGCCGTGCCGAATACAGCGCCGGTAGCGGCAAACAAGGCTCCCTTGAACCGCCAAATAATGGGAAAACGCCATTCCGCTTGCCCCAGCAGCAGGTGCCGGTCACGGTACTTCCCATCGGGGTAGCCGCGCAGGCGTTTAGTGCCCCCCAGCTGCGACAGGTTGAAAAACGGGGCATTCCCGCCGGTAAACTGCGCCACCACTTGTGCGGCCACCACCATTTTCCGACCCAGCGGCCAATAACGGGCCACATCCAGCGAAAAACGGGCAAACTCAAAGTCGCTGCCGGTCGCCCGTTGCTCGCCCAACAAAGCCGCCTCGGCCAGCCAGCCTTGGCGCGGATAAAATTGCTGGTCGCGCGAGTCATAGAGCCAGACTGGCCCAAAGCCCGACGAGCGACCACCCTCCGCACCATAAGGCACTTTTCGCTCGATTTCGCTGCCCGCCGAACTGGACACGATGCGGTAAACATCCAGATTGTAGCGCAGGCCTACCAATTGCCGGACGTTCAGGTGCCTGGCTACTGTCAGCCGGAGGCGTGGGTACTGGGCGGTGTACGTTTCGAGGAAATTGTTTGGGTAAGCGTTGCCAATACCGAAATACTGGTAGAGGTAGCGGTACCAGCCCGCTTCGCCGTAGGCCCGCCACTGGCCGCGTGAACTGAACCACTGGAAAGGGAAATAAATCAGGAACTGTTTGCGCTGGGTATAAAGCAGGCCAAACGTGATGCTGGAGCGTAACGGATTGCCCCGAAAAGTGAGAATACCAGCTGCACCAAACCCGAAGCGGGTATCGTTGCTATACGTTAGCAATGGGACGGCAATAATACGGACGGAGGTGTCCTGCTCCACTGCCTGTGCCTGAATGCATAAAAAGTCCGTACAACAACCAGCCAGTAGCAATGCTTTCCACCAAAAGTATCTCATTTCAAAGACTTTTTTGGGCGAAATGTACGGGTACAATCCATGCAAAGTGTTTTTTAGCGTGCTATGGACACATTTCAAAATGCTCCCGTAGATTACCTGCCATTACGCCTATTGCCAAGAGACGACATTATGGGCCTTTTAAAAAATGCAACAAAAAATTTTCCCGGCCACACCGCGTTTACGATTGGCACACGTTTTTAATCATCTCCCGCAAAAAGTTCTCCTTCATTATGGTCAAAAGTATTTCCCTGCCTATTGCCCTCCAAAACCTCACCGCCAAAGGCTACCATTTAGTCGACACTCAAGCCATTGAAATGCCCGGCCAATCCATCCACTCGCACGACTGGCGACTGGATTCGGTGCAACAGGTGCGCCAAGAAGAGCGTAATGGTGGCCCTTCGTTGGTAGTGATCGCCGTTTCCAGCGTCCAGCAGCACCTTAAGCTGGTCTTTGTCGAAGTGATGCAGCACAAAAGCGATTTCTCGCCCATGAACCTGTTGCGCAAGTTGTTCCCTATTTTTTAGAAGAAATTCCGTATTCGCGTAAGCGGAAGCGACGCTTTTTTAGAAAGTGTCGCTTCTCGCCTGCGCTTTACATTCTTTCCAACGTCTTCCTCTTTTCCCGGTGGCGAAACCTGCGTTTTTTTGCCGGGTACAGCCTGTAGTTGATGTTCTGCTCCTTTCGCCGCTGTTTTGCTGATGGGTCTTGCCCTTGGCCGGGAAGTTTTGCACACCACAATAGGACGTTTTACAACAACTGCTTATATGCTGCTGCTAAGATTTCTATCTGGGGTGTGGGCAACAAATGCTGGTAGCCGCGCTTAAAAAACTCGGTTTGTCAATAAGGGCCAGCCTTAGCGAGTTCACCGTGGCTTTTTGAAAAAAAATATGGGTAAAGAACAAGGACATTGCTGGCATAAAAGTTAGATTTTTGCTCATTTTGGCCGTGGCGTAGTTTTAGTAAGGTAGTTATAAGCTCCGAGTTGAGCAGATTGTCATAATTTCATGCTGGAAAAAACGCGGCTGCCGAATTTTCGCCCAAAAATGAACTTGCAGCGGTCTAATGCCGGGCCAAAGCAATGATGCGAAACGGAGTAAATCAATCCTTTACTTACTGAAGTCCAAAGGAAGCAACCCAGCCTCTTCAAGCCCTCTGCAAAAAACACGCATGATCAGAAACTACTACACCATATTATTGCTGTTTTTATGGGCCCAATGCGCACTAGCCCAATCGCCTGCGGCCCCTGCCGGGCTGGCAGCGATTGGCTACGATAGCCATATCGAGCTGCGCTGGCAGCCCAGCCCCAGCCCGGGGGTCACGGCCTATCAAATCCATCGCTCCACTGACGGCGGCCAGTTCACACTGCTCAAGTCCGTACCAGCCAGCACGACCACGCTGGTGGATTGGACAGGCGACGAAGGTCAGCAGCTGGAACGCCACTATCAAGTACGGGCAGTGATCGGCAATACTATTGGTGCGTTCTCAGCCCCGGATACGGCCCAAACCTACGTCATGACCGACGAGCAACTGCTCGATATGGTGCAGCACTACACCTTTCGCTATTTCTGGGACTATGCGCACCCGGTGAGCGGTCTGGCCCGCGAGCGCAGCAATGGCAACCCGAACATCGTGACCACGGGTGGCTCCGGGTTCGGGCTG
>JAYUXG010000653.1:0-2727 GCA_043753125.1 Saprospirales bacterium
CACGACGGGCGTTTTCACCTCACGCTGTTCGTCGAGGGCGGACGCATCGCCGATACCCCAGATTTTCCCCTGAAAACCGCCCTGCGCTTGTTAGCCACCATACACGACGGCGATTTTCGGCTCACTGGCAACCAAAACCTCGTCGTTGGCAATATTTCGGCAGAAAAACGGCCCGTCGTGGAGGCCATTTTGGATAAATACGGTGTGCTTGCGGCCACCCATCGCCAGACGGCCGTGCGCCAAAATTCGCTGGCCTGCGTCGCACTGAACACTTGCTCCCAGGCATTCAGTGAAGCCGAACGCTACCTGCCTGCGTTGATTGATAAGGTGGACTTATTGCTTCGGACACATGGACTGGATCAACAGGCAATCAATGTCCGCATGACGGGTTGCCCCAATGGCTGCGCCCGGCCGTATCTGGCCGAGATTGGTTTGGTCGGCAAAGCAATCGGTCGCTACAACCTGTACCTTGGAGCGGCGCACGATGGTTCGCGGTTGAACAAACTTTATCGCGAAATGCTGGACGAAGCGGGAATTTTGCAGGAACTTGAACCCTTATTGGCGGACTATGCCCAAAAGCGGCAGCGGGGCGAACGGTTTGGCGATTTTGTGATTCGAGCGGGCTACGTGGCCGCAACAACCCACGGGACGAATTTTCACGTTTGACGCACCGTATGGCGAAACATCCGTTTCACATCACCTCGGCGAAACCGATTTTTCACCGACAACCCACCTAATCATGGATTTAGCCCTCCATACTTCCTACTTCGATGATGGTGATGAGATGACGCAAAGTCATGCGGTTGCTACCGAAAGAAACACTTTGTTCCCCATTTTTTTAAAATTGGAACAACTGGACGTGCTGGTCATCGGTGGCGGCAACGTTGGCCTGGAAAAGATGTCAGCCCTGCTGCGCAACAGCCCGGCGGCGCGGGTGACGCTCGTGGGCCGCGAAATCCGACCAGACCTGCGGGCCTTTGTGGTGGATTTCCCGCAGGTGGTGTTGCACGAGAAACCCTTCGAGCCGTCCGACTTGACTGGAAAACAATTGGTGATCGCAGCCACCGATGACAAGGCATTGCATGGCGAGATCCGCCGCTTGGCCCACGCGCAGGGCATCCTCGTGAACGTGGCCGATACGCCCGCCGAATGCGACTTCTACCTCGGCTCGGTGGTGCAAAAAGGCGACTTGAAACTTGCCATTTCTACTAATGGCAAGTCGCCGACTATTGCCAAGCGACTGAAAGAGACCCTCACCGAGGTACTGCCCAACGAGCTCCACGAATTGCTCCAACATATGCCCGCCATCCGCCAAAAGCTGGGTGGCGATTTCTCGGAAAAGGTGCGTACCCTCAATCGGCTGACTGCTTCGCTGGTGGCGGGTGAAGAGGTACTGGCGGCGGTGATACCGCACCAGAATTTGGAACGCATCCGCGACCGCAAATGGCGGCGCATCGCCACGACGATGATGGCGGCTTTTGGCCTGCTGTTGGTGTACACCATCGTGTCTTTCTATGTGCCGGTGAAGACTTGGCCAGAGCGGATCAGCAGCATTCCCCCCGATTTTTGGATGTTCGTGGCGGTAGGTTTCGGGGCGCAGCTGGTGGACGGCTTGCTGGGCATGGGCTACGGCGTGGTCACGCAGATTTTCCTAATGAGCGTCGGTGTACCGTTGGCAGCGGTGAGTTCGAGCATCCACACGGCGGAAGTGTTTACTGCTGGCGCGTCGGGTTACTCGCACTACCGTTTCGGCAACGTGAACCGGCGGCTGGTGCGGGCCTTATTGATACCGGGGGTCATCGGTGCCATCATGGGCGCGGCACTGCTGGCTTGGTTGGGCGAAGAATATGCCCGCTACGTCAAGCCGGTACTGGCCACTTATACTTTGCTACTGGGCATCCGGATATTAAGCCGCGCCTTTGTAAAACGTAAAACCCGCCAAAAAGTCAAAAAACTGGGTGGACTGGCCTGGGTGGGGGGCTTCCTCGATTCGTTCGGTGGGGGTGGCTGGGGGCCGCTGGTGACGAGTACGCTCATCGCCAAAGGCAAGTCGCCGCAGTACGTGATCGGATCAGTGAGCCTCACCGAGTTCTTCGTGACCCTGGCCAGCGCGATTACCTTTTTTTCCTTCATCGGTTTGTCGCACTGGATGGTCATCGCCGGATTGATTATCGGCGGCGTGCTGGCCGCCCCGTTGGGGGCGCGGCTGGCGGGCAAATTGCCGACGCGGGTAATGTTTGTATTGGTGGGGGTGATCGTGATTATCTGGAGTGGGAGAGTGTTGTGGAAGGTTTGGGGGTGAGGATGGAACGGGGGTAAAATAGCGTGGGGTAACAATGACAACGGCAGGGCAAAATAAACGAATCGAAAAATGGGTACTGCGCGACTAAGTTATGATGTATATTTGCGATAACCATTTTCTCATGCCACTAACGAAAGGAGAATTTGAGGTGTTCAAATCGCACCAATATTGCGACAATGACACTTGCTCCGAGGCCAGGATAATCCAAGAGCGAACGCTGTCCCCCGTCACATCTTCCTGTCGGCATATCGCATTTTGCCCCATGCCCGACGACAGCAAGTGCAGTACGCGGATTATTTTGTCTACCGGGGTGCGAAGTCCAAAAAACATCGTCCCTTTGCGCAGCGAGAAAGGCTTACTCTTACAGCAATTGCAGTACCCTTGGCTCACTGCAAAACTATGCGTCTTGATATTCCCATCCCCCC
>JAYUXG010000654.1:0-2726 GCA_043753125.1 Saprospirales bacterium
ACAGGTCAACGTTATTCACAAGGCCGTTGGTCAGATTGTGGACAGCGACGTCATGCTGGCCTCCGCCTCGGATGCCATTATCATCGGCTTCCAGGTGCGCCCTTCCATCACGGCCCGCAAATTGGCCGAGAAAGAAGGCGTGGAGATCAAACTGTACTCGATCATTTACGAGACGATCAACGAGATCAAGGCAGCCATCGAAGGGATGCTGGAACCCACCAAAGAAGAAGAAATTGTGGGCCAGGTAGAAATCCGCGAGGTGTACAAAATCTCGAAGATTGGTGCCGTGGCCGGCAGTTACGTGCTGGAAGGCAAGATCAGCCGCAATCACTACATTCGCCTTATCCGCGATGGTATTGTGGTCTACCCGATCAATGCCAACCAAAACGCCGAACTGGCTTCGCTCAAACGCTTCAAAGAAGATGTCAAAGAAGTCAAATCTGGTCTTGAATGCGGCTTGACGATCAAGAATTTCAACGATATGAAGCCCGGTGACATCGTGGAAGCCTACGTTATCAACGAGGTGAAAGCGACGCTGAAATAATTATGAATGATGAATTATAAATAATTCATTGTTAGTGAAATAGCAACGCCCCCGGTCTGGTTGGATCGGGGGCGTTTTTGTTGGTGGGCACCGCAGAACACGGCGCGTTTGTCATCTTGACGAGAGCCGTCCGCACCGCAGAGTACGTCACGGCACATATCGCAGAGGTGGACATATCTCGTCAAGATGACAAACGCAGCGTACACCTTAAAGTGCTGACAAAATAAAAAAGCGGCCCGCTGCTCTCTAGAGCAACGGGCCGCCAAACGAAGAAAAATCTTCGTAGTCCTCTTTAGTTCTTCTGGAACTGCTGGGTGATAATTTGCTGACCATTTACCAGGCGCAGCACATAAGTGCCTTCGGCCAGGGTAGTCGTGCTGATCTCAAAGTTGGTGGACTCGGCCTCCAATGTACCGGACTGCAGCAAGCGACCGGCGAAGTCATACACCTGCCAGGTAGCGGCTTCCACAGCAGGCTGCTCGAGGGCGACATTCAGCCGATCCAGCACTGGCTGCGGCGATAAGCGCACGCCACCCACTTTGCCAATAGTAACCGATACGACCGGGCTGTACGAGAATTTACCATCAAAATCCACCTGCTTGAGGCGGTAGAAGTTAGTACCTTTCAGCGGACGCTCATCGGTGTAGGTATACTCTTGCTTCACGGTGGAAGTGCCTGCACCGGTTACTTTACCGATAGCCTCGAAGCGGGCACCGTCCTGGCTGCGCTCGATAGAGAAATAGTTGTTGTTGATTTCGGTAGCGGTAGCAAAGGATAATACAGCAGTATTCTGTTCAGTGCGAGCAGAAAAAGATTGCAACTCAATTGGTAACACGGCACAACCAGCACCTGTTCCAGCCATAATGGTATAGGTATAGGTCATAAATTCGTCAAGACGATTTGCCCGGTAACCAAAAGCAACATCTCTAGCACCAGCATTGGGGTTATCAAAGCATCGTGTTACCGATTGACCAGCTACTGCAGTGCCTGCAACTATTGATGTAACTGAACCATTTACAAAGATAAACTCATCAGACGTATCAAATTGCCCAGCACTACCACAGCCAGCATTAGTAGAAGTAATGGAGATGGTGCTTCCAGCCGGCACCGAAACAGTGATGGATTTAGTATATTTTGTACAACTTCCGGTAACGTTGGGGCCGCAGGTTGTACAAAATGGAGCTGTCTGAGAAGCATTGCATCCAAGAGTACAGTCAGTAGTAGTGGCCTGTAGAGTTCCGCTTACAGTCTGGGCGGAAGCAGAGAGAGAGGCAAAAATGCAAATGAGAAATAAAAGTTTTTTCATGACTAAAGTTTTTGCTCGCCATAGCAGCGAATGTTCAGTGGTAATAGTGAAGTGAATTTTTAGGTTAATAACTCAATAATCAAACGCAGAAAAGAAATGATTCTACCTCATTTAAGCGGTATAAACCGAAGGTGTGTTTGAGAAGAAGGGTGTGTTAAGCCCCATAATAGCCAAAAAAATGATGCCATTGCCAGGAAGCAAGAAAATTCTCCCCCTTGCTTCTACATGCAAGATGCGCTTTTCATTTTAAAAATACCGAAAGATTATTCCAGCATAGACTTTCTCCAAGCAACAGCGCAAAAGTACTGGTTTCCTCCCTGCCCTGCCATCCCCCATATTATCTCTTTGTAAATAAAAATGCTGCGCCTCTACTTTTTTCGTTCAGTTACGAATTTTCAGGTCGTGTTCCACCTAAAAGACGAAGTCCAAGTCCGGCTCGGGGCCGAGGCAATGGCTTCCTTGGTTAGCAGGCTCAGTTTTATACACTACCCTCCAAGTCACGCTCTACCTGAAGGACGAAGTCCAAACTTACGTCGGCGGCTAAGGCAATGGCCTCCATAGTAAACTGCCGCAGGCGCAACATCCGAACGACGGTTTCGTATTTGTTTTCTACGCGGCCTTGCTCGAGGCCTTGTTCGCGACCTTGCTCGAGGCCTTGCTCAAGGCCTTGCTCAAGGCCGATTTCTTTACCTTCTAAGTAAAGTGCATCCGTTTCAATCTCATAGTGAATAGGCATGGCTGAAATTTCTTTTTTTGTTTGTGCTTCCAATTTACGAAGACGAGAAAGTATGTGCAATTGCAACTGATATTTTTTCAAACGAGGCACCCGACCAACAAGTTTTAACAGATGCTGCAAAATCTGCCGGATTACCTTTT
>JAYUXG010000655.1:0-6699 GCA_043753125.1 Saprospirales bacterium
ACACAACCTTGGGTTGCTTTCGCAAGAAGTCCAGTGGAAGATGGCTTCCCTCAACATGACAAAATAAGGACAGTATAAGTCGGCGGCTAAACCCACCAGTCCTTACATGGTCGGCAACTTCCAGCCATTCTGATAGTGCGCTTTGGTCAGCAGGTTCGCTTCCGGGTCGTTCTTAAACTCCCCCTTTGCCGCATCCCAGTAGACTTTCCGGCCGGTTTTGTAGGCCACATTGCCCATGTGTGCATTGATGGCGGCCACGGCACCCGTTTCGATACCGCATTTTAACAAGGAGGCGTCATTGGCTTGCATGGCCGCGACAAAGTTTTTGGCATGATCAGCGACGTAATTGGCATTGTTGGCTTTGCGCTGGTCGGGCAGGTCTTCTATATTATACATGAGGATACCTTCGTCATTTCGTTTGGTCTCCGGGATGACCTCCCAGCCGTCCCTGTTCACGACCATAGTCCCATAGTTCCCAATAAAAGCGATGCCTTCGGGCTTCCCGTAGGGACCACCGTCGATGCCGACGGCGTGTTCCCATAACAAATTGAACTTCTCGTATTCGAACACGGCCTGCAAGGTGTCGGGTGTTTCCGAGGCATCGTCGGGGTAGGCCAGCTTACCACCGGACGCAATAACGGATTTGGGGGCACTGACACCCATGAAGAACAAGGCGATATCAATTTCATGTACGCCCCAGTCGGTCATCAACCCGCCCGCGTAATCCCAGTACCAGCGAAAGTTGAAGTGAAAGCGGTTCGGATTGAAAGGGCGTTTCTGGGCGGGGCCGAGCCACATATCGTAGTCCACGCCGAGCGGGGGCGCACTATCGGGGGTGACTGGTACAGGCTTCATCCAGCCCTGGTAGGCCCAGCATTTTACCAGGCGAATGTTGCCGAGTTTTCCCGTTTTCAGGTAGTTGTGCGCCTGCTGATAATGGACACCGCTGCGTTGCCACTGCCCAATCTGCACCATTTTGCCAGCGCGTTTTGCCGCACTCAACATAATGTTGCACTCCTCAATAGAGTTGGCCAGCGGTTTTTCACTGTAGATATGTTTGCCCGCCGAGAGCGCGTCGCAGAAGATCAGGCAGTGCCAGTGGTCAGGTGTGGCGATGATGACCGCGTCCAAGTCCTTCATCTCCAGCAACTTGCGGTAGTCAGTAAACAACTTCGGACGTTTTCCGCGCAACTCTTCCACGTTGGCGGCCCGCTCGTCGAGTACACTTTGGTCCACATCGGCGAGGGCGATGCAGTTGGCTTCGGGCACGTTCATCAGCTGTGTCCGCATATCCGTCCAGCCCATGCCTTTGCAGCCAATGAGGCCAAAGTTGATTTTGTCATTGGCAGAGACGCGGCGGACGGATTTTGCGAGTGCCTCCAGTGGAAGTGTGACGGCGATACCAGTCCCAATAAGGGCAGTGGAGGTTTGGAGTATGAATTTGCGGCGGGAGCTGAGTATCATGTTTGTTTTTTTAATGTGAACTATCGGCGATTTATGCGTCCAAAGTAATGGCTTTTGTGGTTTCCGTCGTATGTGTGGCGATATTATTTTCAGTTAACCAATAGCCAGGCCTATACTTAGGCCAACGGCATAAACCTTTCTGTGCAAACTGCCCGACTTTGCGGTGTCCAATAAGTTACAATCGAAGGTGGGTTGGAAAAACAAGCTCGTTCTTGAAGATATTTTTAGATCGTAGTCTATCCCAATGGTGCCATTGAGATTTAATTTTCTATAATCGGTGGTCGGGTCATGGTCTTCTTCCGCAGTGGCTATACCGATTAAATATCCAGCCTCTTGTTTCTTGATCCGACTAAGTTTTATTTGCGACGTGAAGCTACCAATTAAGTAAAAATTGTTCTTTCGTTTAGTTAGGTTATACCGGCATAGTACGGACACAATCAAATCTTGGTGTACCCAGGAAAACGGAGTATATTTAATCGTCAATGGGTCATTGGGTGCAGCAAAAAGAAGGTTTGATACTTTGCCCGTAAGGTAGTGCAGTTTAGAATAGCCGATGCCCGTTTGAACGCGCCAACTTGGGTTGATGGTATACTGTGCGAAGAGGTATGCGTAGTATCCAAAGGTTTGCTTTTTCGTGGTTCTGACGGGTGCCGAACTACTTCCCAATGTAGTTCCATCATTTGATATTATATTGCCAGACCGGGCTGGGTGGAAGGCTACTCCAACTGCAAAATTGCTGTTCTGTGCGGCGGTGGTGAGAGAGACGCAGAGGAATAGTAGTGGGAGGAATGGTTTCATGTTTTTATTTTTTGAAAGAAGACCTAGCTAAACCAGTCATTAGCAATTCTATTTTCACAAAAAATACGAAGATATAGCCAACGCAAAGTAGTTCCGAACGGGTTTTGTCATGTCGAGCGCAGCCGAGACAACTGTTTGTTTTTGTTCCCGCAGATGTCTCGGCTCCGCTGCTAATGAACCGTCCTGAAGCGTACACCGTAGCAACAATGGGAACGCGGACTTTGACGGACTTTGACGGATCGAAATGGATTTCTATATGTCCTCCCCTCGAAAAGGGAAAAATCCGTTTCCATCCGTTTAATCCGTTCGATCCGTGGCCTATTCGATCTACGGTTCATTGCTGCAATGATCGCCGCCGTAGGTGGCCTGTCCTCTCGACATGACACGGATTGAAAAATTATAGTCTTTATTCAAAACCATTCTGGGTGGGCTTTGTTGCACGGACAAATATAATTTGGCCAAATTGAATTTTTCCAAACAATATCAAACAAATTGCATTTTTATGAAATTTCCAATACAAATGATGCCTTGATTCCAAATAAAAAGATGTTCATGCAACAAAGCCTTCTGGGTGGACTATATTTACCATATAGTCCACCTATTACTCTACAATCTTTCTAGCTTAAGTTGACCTAATGTGGTAGAAGTTGCCTTTTGGAAGTAGAATTTTTTTGAAAAATAGAGTTTTGCTAATGTGCTCTATGTGGTAAATGAGTACAAAACTACCTAGAATTAATATCTTTTTGATTAGAAAAGTATTTTGCTATAGTATGCCAAAAATTTAGTCTTGCAGGCAAATTCTGCAATTGAAAAAATAAGCGTAGATTACCCTCTCTTTCATTCTCAAAAATGCGATAAAAGTGCAAAAAATCAAAGTCATTTCGAAAGCCTAGCCCGTGGTACACTTTTTTAGCAAATCCCGCCACCGAGAGAAGTCCGATCTAACTACCCTTCTCATTCTTCCATTTTTCTCATCATTCCGCTACATCGTCCTGCCAATGCGTCATTTTTCCTCCCTCTGCTGCCTGTTCCTCCTACTGGTAGCCTGCAACACTGCCAATTCGCGCAAAGACAAAACCGTCGCCGCCCCCACCACGCCGCCTGAGGCACCCAAATACAGCGGCAAACTGCCACTGGACAAGATCAAATTGCCACCCGGTTTCCAGATCGGCGTGTATGCCGAAGGCGTCGTGAATGCCCGGTCGCTCTGCCTAAGCCCCAAGGGGACGCTCTTTGTGGGCACCCGCGAGGAGGGAAGTGTGTACGCCTTGCGCGATACCAATGGCGACCAGCGCGCCGATCAGGTCTTTACCATTGCCAAGAAACTCAATATGCCCAATGGTGTAGCAGTGCGCAACGGTGCGCTGTATGTGGCCGAGGTAAACCGCATCCTGCGCTACAACGACATCGAAAAATGCATTGATGCACTGGCCCGGGGGGAGGCCAGTTGTCCCCAGCCCGTCACGGTGTACGATAAATACCCAACCGAATCGCACCACGGCTGGAAATACATCGCTTTTGGACCGGACGGCAAGTTGTATATTCCGGTGGGGGCACCTTGTAATATCTGCGAATCGAAAGACCCCATTTATGCATCCATGACCCGGCTGGATGTGGACCAACCCGGTGCCAAGCCGGAGGTGGTCGCCAGCGGTATCCGCAACTCAGTGGGCTTCGATTGGAACCCAACTACCGGCGAACTGTGGTTCACCGACAACGGCCGCGATATGCTGGGCGACGATATGCCACCCTGCGAGCTGAACCGGATGACGAAGACCGGACAACACTATGGCTATCCGTATTGCCACGGCGGCACCATAGTGGACCCGGAATTTGGCCAGAAGCGTGCTTGTGCAGACTTTACGGCCCCGGCGCAAAACTTGGGTCCACACGTGGCCCCGTTGGGTCTGGAATTCTACACGGGCAAGATGTTCCCCGCCGACTACCGAAACCAAATCCTCATTGCCGAACATGGCTCCTGGAACCGGAGTGCCAAGATCGGCTACCGCCTCAGCCTGGTTCGGCTGGATGCACAGGGGAAGAGCCTGGGCTACACTACCTTCGCGGAGGGTTGGCTGGAGGGCAGCGAGGCTTGGGGCCGCCCCGTAGATGTGGACCAACTGCCCGATGGCTCTTTGTTGGTCTCTGATGATCAGGCCGACGCCATTTATAGAATTACGTACACTGGTAAATAGCACTAATCACAAGGGGGGCGACCTGAACTTTGGTCCCGGCGGCTATCAATATATTGCTTTGGGCGACGGCGGCAGCGGCGGCGATCCTTGTACGCCTAATGTATTTTATAAAACAGCATTCAACCTCGTGTAAAATTAATTTTGACTCCCCCGTAGCCATAAACGCCTGCAGCAGGCTCGTAAAATCGGCTGCCCGCCGCATTGATTAGTACATTGGTATTGTATTCCGTATTAAGTAGATTGCTCACTCCTACAAATGGTTCCACAGAGCAACGTCGGAATTGGCAGCGGTAGCCGGTCCGAAAGGTCGCTACCGTGTAGGCTTCATTTTTGGCATCATTGGCATCATTCGCGTAAAAACTGCCTACCCGGCGCACTTGGGCAACAGCGGTAAACCCTTTTTTCGAGGTCCAACGCCATTCGCCAAAGGCATTGTGTGGGGGGATACCAGGGGTGCGGTTGTTTTTAAAATCCTGATCGCCGGATAAATACTCTTTATATTTAAAATCGGAATAAGTATAGCTGACCGAAAAAGACATAGCAGGGTTTACAGACCATTGGATACTGGCCTCCACTCCTTTGCGCTGCGATCTACCGGCATTCCTATAAAAAGTACGTCCGGGGAAATCTGGTAACTGGTAAGGCACAAACTCATCCCGCAAACCAATAAGAAACAAGGCCGTTTCTACACGAAGCTGTCTAAAAACCTGTGCTTTTAGGCCCCATTCGCCGCTCCACGATTTTTGTGCTTTTAAATTCGGATTAAAACCGCCGGTGTTGGTAGGATTGGCAGAAAGTTCATTCAGCGTAGGTGTCTCGTAGTTGGAAGTAACATTGGCATAAATGGCAGCGGTAGCGTTCAACTTCAACGTCAGGCCGACCAAGGGGCTGAACCTTGTCAAAGGAATAGCATCCGACTGATCGCCATCGCTCAAAAATTGGTCATCTATAGCCAGCCTGACCCGATCAAGTCGAGTACTGGCGGTCAGCGACCATCGGTCGGTCAGTTGCAACTGGTGTATCCAATAGGCACCCAGACTGCCGTATTTTTCGTTTTGGTCGAAGGTAGCAAACCCTTTTTCCCCCTGCTCATTGTTAAAACGGCGGCGGTGGTCGCGTTGTCGGTCCAAGTCCAGTCCCGCCTGCATTCGATAAGAACGATGAAAAAGTTCGTTGTTGAGCTCATATTGGATACCGCCACCACCAAACAAGCGGTTGATTTCCACTACGCCGCCGTTTTGAAAAGCCAGTCGGTTGTCGAAACGGCGTACGGTGACGAAACCGCGCAGCGTCAACCGCTGTCGGTCATCGATGCGATGTTCCACAATCGCGCCCGCCCGACCTTGTTCGACGCTTTCCCCGGCATCAAATTGCAGATTCTGAGGCCGCGCCTGCCGTCGATCAATCTTGACCTGCTCAGCAGTCAATCCGCCCGCATCTTCTGCCTGCGGGCTGTTGCCATAGTTGAGCAGCAACCGGAACACTGTTTTGGTAGAAAAATCGACAACCCATTTGTTGTTTACAATCAGCTGGCGCATATTGGCATGCTCGCGATAGCCATCGCTGCGGTTATAACCGACGCTCAAAAATGTTCCCACTTTGCCCCATCGGGTAGCCAGCTTTGCCTGATAGCGTTGGAAGCCGTAACTGCCCTGCACTACTTGCACCTCGGCAACAGGGGGCGACATCGGTTCCTCGGTTTTTAAATAAATAATGCCGCCCGAAGCGTTGCCATAGAGGGCGGATGAGGCACCTTTCAATACTTCCATACTTTGCAAGGCACCGGCATCGATATTGTCCACGTCCGCCTGCCCGTCCGGCGTGGATTCAGAAATGCCATCGGTGATGATGCGGATGCCCCGGATACCAAAAGCGGCCCTAGCCCCGAAACCGCGTATAGAGATGCGCAGGTCCTGCGAAAAATTGTCAGGATTCTGCACGAACACGCCTGGCACCGTAGCCAGTACGTCGTGTATTGACAATTGCTGTTGCACTGATTGCAACTGGTTCTTATTTAAAACCGTAATTGCCAAGGGCATCCGGTATTGGTCGCTGCTTAAGCGCGTGGCGGTGATAGTAATGGATTGGATGTTCTGACTGGAGAGCGTATCAGTCTGGGCTATTAAATCAATAATGGTAGTGATAAGAAGCAGGGTCAAAGCCAGTTTCATGGACAAGCAGGTTGGTTACAAGTACTATAACGCAAACGCTACCACCTGGTTCCCTTTGGGCGTACCCAATT
>JAYUXG010000656.1:0-2712 GCA_043753125.1 Saprospirales bacterium
CCACAAAAACCACTTTTAAGTCTCCACAATGGCTTCTATATTTGCAGCGAAAATTCGCTATTTTACTTTCACCACTTATTTACCTGCCATATTATCCCATGGGAGACACCGTTATCCAGCACCAAGCAGTGCTCAAAGGGGGAGAATTCCTCCTCCGCCCCAGCCGCCCGGAAGAGACCTTTCTCCCCGAAGAGCTCAATGAAGAACAATTGATGGTCAAGCAGATGGCACTTGATTTCATCCAGAACGAGGTCGAACCGCTGCGGGCCAGGATCGAGAAGCAGGAACCGGGCCTAGTACCGGGCCTGTTGAAAAAAATGGGCGATCTCGGGCTGTTGGGTGCCCATATTCCCGTTGAGTACGGCGGCAGCGAGATGGATACCAACACCAACACCGTTATTTCGGAGGTCTTTGGGCCAGCCGGTTCGTTGATTGTTTCCTTCGCCGCGCATACGGGCATCGGGATGTTGCCCATCCTATATTTCGGTACGGAAGAGCAGAAACATAAGTACTTGCCAGGGATGATTGCCGGTGATCTGAAGGCGGCGTACTGCCTCACCGAGCCGGGCAGCGGTTCGGATGCTTTGGCCGCCAAGACCCGGGCCGATCTGAGCGCGGATGGTACACACTATGTGCTAAACGGCCAGAAAATGTGGATTTCTAACGCCGGATTTGCGGATGTGTTCATCGTTTTTGCCAAGATCAATGGCGACAAGTTCACCGGCTTTATCGTAGATGCGAAAACGCCGGGCATTACGCTGGGCAATGAAGAGGACAAGCTCGGTATCAAGGGTTCTTCCACGCGCCAAGTATATTTCGAGAACGCCCAAGTGCCCGCCGAAAATGTGCTGGGCGCAATCGGTAAAGGCCACCTCATCGCTTTCAACGCACTGAACATTGGCCGCTACAAGCTGGGCGTGATGTGCATCGGTGGTTGCAAGGCGGTGGTAAATGCCGCTACGCAATACGCCAACGAACGCCACCAATTCGGCCAGCCCATCGGTAATTTCGGAGCCATCCAGCATAAACTGGCGGAAATGGCCATCCGTACCTTTGCTGCCGAGAGCGCGGCCTACCGTACCTCGCAAATGATGCAGGACAAAAAGGCTGAGGAGGAGGCCGAAGGCAAGACGTTTGGGCAAGCCACCTTGGAAGCCGCCGAAGAGTACGCCATCGAGTGTTCCATCCTGAAAGTATTGGGTTCGGAAGTGACCGACTACTGCGTGGACGAGAACGTCCAGATTCATGGTGGCATCGGCTTCAGCGAGGAATATGGGGCCGCTCGCGCCTATCGCGACAGCCGTATCAACCGCATCTACGAGGGCACCAATGAGATCAACCGGATGCTGATGGTGGACCAATTGTTCAAACGCGCCCTGAAAGGCCAATTGGATATCGTCGGGCCAGCCTGGGCGGTGCAGAAAGAATTGACCTCCATGCCGTCTTTTGAAAAAACCGAGGGTGACTACGCCGAGGAACAAAAGGCCATCGCCGATTTCCGAAAGATCATCCTGATGGTGGCCGGTGGCGCCGCCAAAATGCAGATGGATGGCAAACTCAACCTGAAAGAAGAACAGGAGGTGCTGATGAATACGGCGGATATGCTGATTGATCTGTACGCTGCCGAGTCCATGCTGCTGCGGGTGCAAAAACTGGCCACCATGCCAAAAGAGCAACCGCAGGAGGTGTACGACGCCATGTTGCAGGTATTTTTCCACGACGCCAGTGCCCGCATGGGCAAGAACGCCACTGATGCACTGGCCTCTTTTGCCGAAGGTGATTTGCTGAAAACCTTTTTATTGGGCGTGAAGCGTTTTGTGAAATACCCGCCGGTGAACGTAAAGGTGAAACGCCGTTTGGTGGCGGAGGCTTTGCGCCAAGCGAACGGTTGGTGTTTTTAGGAAAAAGTGCTTATTTTGTCTTTTAAAAATGGATAACATGGCTGCGTTTCCTCCTTCCAGTGCTGAAATAAAACCTGTTTCCCGAAAAAAAAGGTGCCCGAGTATTTCATTAAGGAAATGCTCGATGGTATGCCTATTTATTGTGCGGGGTACAAAAAATTGATGCGGACACCCAAACATAACCTTCATGATCCCATGAGTACCAGGGGTATCCAGACTCTGCTCGTTTCTACCTTGCATCTTTTCATTGCCAACGTATTGCGCAAGAAATACTGGGTATTGACCAATGAACCCGGCAACCATTTGGGGCCGGGCGACAACTTTTCTTTCGACGTTTCCATCTGTGACAAGACAATGCTGACGGCAGATCTGTTTGACGAGCATTACCTTCAGCTGGTGCCCAGGGTAGTCGTCGAAGTGGGTACCTCTTTTGAAGTGACGGAAGAACTGACCCAATTCGACTATATTTCCCGTAAAACGCAAAAGTTGCTGGATCGCGGCACCGAGCGCATCATCTGGTTTTTTACCGCGACACAAAAAGTGATGGTTTGTGAAAGAAATAGCCCGGACTGGTCGGTTTCGGCTTGGGAGAAAGACGTTGAAGTGGATCTGGAATCGGGTGTACCCTATGTTGATCGGTCTGGGCGTAGCGGCTGAAAAAATAGTGGAGACGGTGGACTGTTGTCATGCCTCGCAGTACGTCCACAAAATCGTACAAGGGCTTCCCCAAAAATTTGCCCGCCAATCGGCCTGCCTGTTAAAAACCTTCAAACAGTGGCTTTGGGAGGGCAATGCCAGGGCGATCGTTGAC
>JAYUXG010000657.1:0-2705 GCA_043753125.1 Saprospirales bacterium
CGGCAGCTTTTGCCAGGTCGGGTGCGACACTTCCAGGCCCCGTCGGCTGATGACCCACAACACCGGCACCTGCGGCGCAAAGAGCGGCGGCTCCGCAAACCCATCGGTGAAATAGAGCAGTGCATCGGGCCGCTCCCGGTTGGCCAGCTCAAACGGCTCACTGAAATTGGTGCCGCCCCGGCCTTCCACGGCATCGGGTACCGCGCCCTGGTAGACATAACGGCGGGTGATGCGCATATCGCACTCTACAATATCCACCTGCGCTCCTGCCCGCCACAACTGGAATATTTCGTTGAAAAACGGCTCCAGGTCTTCCAGCCCAATACTCCCAGAGGTATCAATAGCCACCAATAGCCGTTGCCGTCGCCTGATCTTTACGCCCGGCACCGTGCCGAAGCGCTTGCTGGGCCGCTGCATGGTGTTGCGGAGCTGGGTGCGCGCCGCACTCCCGGCAAACAGGCGCAGTACGCCACGCCAGTTGATCTCTGCCGGGGGGCGAAACAGGCGATTTTGCAACAGTTCGCGTAGTTCGCCGGGCAGATTGCCCCAGGCATGGGCGTTGGTACGCTGGTGGGCGGTGCGCATCAGGCTGTCCAGTTGGGTCTCCAGCACATTATTTTCCAGTTCGGAGCGGCTACGAATTTCCTGCCAAGGCTGATGGCGTTCCAGTCCGTGGGAATTGGAGCGGATTTTTTGCAGCGTCTCGGCACTAGGCGACCCCGCCGCGCCACCGCCCGCGCCGCGCTGGAGTTCCTCGATTTTTTTGTAGTAATAAAACCAGGTTTGCCCGGCGGACAAATGCAGATCGGGAAAGGACTCGAGGAAAATGCTATCGTCGGGCAATTGTGGCCGCGTAATGTATTGATTGACTACAAGATCGAAGGCCACGTTGAGCAAGCGGTTGTCCAAAAAAGGATCCCGCACCAGTAAGTGACGAAAAACCAGGTGCAGCATTTCGTGCTTCACCACCCCGTAGCGATGGTCGGGACTGGTCAGCACCTGGTCCCAGAAGTCGGCGTTCACGTACAGGGTCAGCGTACTGTGGCCGAGGCCCACGGCCATACTTTCTACCGGATGGCCTTTTCCCACGACTTCTTTGTTGATGCCGCCGAACAAATGGGCGTAAAAAGGTTCGTTCAGCAGCAAGGCAATGCCAGTGCGCGAAAGTTCGTCGAGGATGCGAGCAGGATTTGTCATATTACGTAAAAAACGGACGTACTTAACTGGCATTGTGGATGTGCAAATACGCAATGGCTGAATGGCTAAATAGTTGCACGATGGCCTCCCTCAAATGTCGGCCTTCCACTACGCTGGCTTGGTAAGGAGAGTTACCTTGTCGCGCTATGGTTGTACGCCATCGGCTTCAACTATCTTTTATTGCAAACTACATTCGATTGTTTGATTGACAGTTTTTTGGAAAACAAGGTCGGTGTAGCCGAAAATTTCCTGAGTGCGACACTGGCGGCCCATTTGAAGGAAAATCTATATGCCCTGTATGCAGACCAACGCCTCTTGGCCGCAGGCATTGGCAATAATGCCATTACCCGGCACGACAAATTGATTAGAAGCGACAAGATCTATTGGCTCGACCGGCAACACAACGACCCGCACGAAAACAGTTTCTTCGATTTGATGGATGGGTTTGTACACTACTTGAACAGTACTTGTTACACGGGCATCACCGGATACGAATTTCATTATGCGCTGTACGAAAAAGGCAGTTTTTATAAGAAACACCTCGATCAGTTTCAGAACAACAGCAGCAGGGCGTATTCGATGATCATGTACTTAAATGCCGATTGGCAGGAAGAAGACGGCGGGGAATTACGCATCTATCATGCTGATTACGTACAAACCGTCGCCCCCCATAATGGTAAATGCGTGTTCTTCAAAAGCAGTGAGCTGGAACACGAAGTATTGTTGACCCACCGGCCCAGATTGAGCATTACCGGATGGCTAAAGTCGGATTAATTGGTACTGGCGGGTTCAGCCGCCGGGTACTGTTCACTCCACCCGGTAAAGTATCCCCTCGTATTCCACCCAAGCGCAACCGTCCAAGGTGGACAGCATCAGATTATCAGGAGAACCCACGCGCAGCTGATGCCGTTTTTTGTCGGTGGTGGAAAAATGCAGCGTTTTATCGCCCACGATCATTTCGTACTGCAGCACCGTGCGGCTTTTATAGTTCGGGTAGTCCAGTTCGGTGCCAGCCGACAGGTACTCTATTTCCCGAAGTTGTGCTGGGCCGTCCGCACAGTAGAAGTGATCGCCGATGACGGCCTTGGGATTCATGGATGGCACTATCGAATCAAAACGGCTTTTAAGATCGGCCAGCAGCCCATCTTCATAGCTCATGGGTGACCAAGCGGCACGTTTACCAGCAGAGCCTTGCACAAACACATAGTATTGACCGCCAGGGATCCAATGCAACCACTTGCACGACGTGCATTTTTCGAGCAGTGCATCGAATAGTAACTGATAAGCGTCCCGCTGTTCGTCGGGGGCCATCATCTCGACCTCTTGTTTAGACGGAAAATATTGCGTATCGTACACGGGTATTTTCTCCTGGATGGCGAATTTCTGCGCGTCCAGCACCAGAAACTGGTCGCCAAACTGGAGCATCAATTGGTTCCCCAATAGCCCAAAAGAACTGCTCTCATACGCCCTCTGTTGGGTCAGGTTCAAGCGGTGCTTTATCTGCCCCT
>JAYUXG010000658.1:0-2703 GCA_043753125.1 Saprospirales bacterium
GCCCGAACAGCGGTGGTTTACGGATTTGGAGGTGCGCTTGGATTTGGCGTTTTTGGGGTTTGACAAGTTATACGAGTGCCGGAAGTTGTATCTCCCGCACAAGAAACCCAAAGGCGGGGAGTTGAGCGAGGAGCAAAAGGCGGAGAACAAGGTAGCAGCAGGGGAGCGCATTATGGTAGAGCACAGTATTGGCGGCATGAAAAGATACAGGATTTTGTCGGAACGTCTCCGGGTGCATGATTTTGAACTCTATGACGATATTTTGGAGGTTTGTGCCGGCCTATGGAACTTCTACTTGCAACACAAGTGATTGATTTACAACACTACAACAAGTCTATTATATAAACTACAGAGAAATTAAATATCCAATATCCAATTATCCAGGAATCGCCTCCATCAGCCGCTTCACATATTCCCGCTCCGGGTTTTCAAAAATCTCGTCCGGGTATCCCAGTGCTTCCGTTCGGCCCTGGTTCATGTAAGAGATGAATACGGGTCTTGAAATACAACCTGTATCTCGCGTCGGTAGGGGCGGAATTCATCTTCGCTCAGTTTTTGCAAATCAACGCCTTTGTACCAGATTTCGCCTGATTGAGCTTCCGTGCCGCGCAATTGTGCGGCCCAGCGTCGTTTTTCCACAACCGGACTCACCTGCGAGGCCAAAGGTTTCGCCAGAGAAAATATCAAAACTCACGTCGTTTACCGCGTGTAGCCATTCGGTGGGTTTGCCGAGCCAGTTCTTTTTGGAAGGGTAGCGCACATTCAGGTTTTTTACCTGCAATATGGGCGCCTGGTCTTGAAGATTTTTTTGACGGGCTTGGTTTTCAGCAGGCGTTATTACCCGCGCTTCGAAGTTTTTGCCGCGTTCTGAACGGAACTCGATGGCTAGGTTGTTGATTTCAGGAAGCCTCGACATTGAAATTCAAGATTGCGTTGTACCCAGGACCATCTTTTTCAGGACTTGAGGGGCTGCAAAGGTATCAACCCCGAACCTGATTTAACAACCAGGTTCGGGCTGCCAATAATGGGGCAGTTTCTATTTTGGAGCGCAAGGCCGGAAATTGAGTGCTGGTGGCTCTGGTAAGTTTGCCTAAAATGGCTACGAAATTTAGATAAGTCTTTCGAATATCCTCTGAAATGACCTTGTTCCGACGCAGGTATATGCCAAATGCATGCAACAAACTATCCAGGGCATCGAACGCGTCCATTTCAAAATAAATCTTTGCCAGCATAATTTTGGCCCCAAGGTGGTAGGACACATCTCTAAACTCAACCTTATTCAGGTTTTCCAGGGCTTTGTCGTTTTGCTTGGTATAATAGTAAAGCTCTGCGAGGTTAAAATGAAAAGCATCCTCCCGGAATTCACGCGGAAGCAAGGGCGTACGCGCTCGGATAAATTGCTCCGTCCACTCGTATTTTGCCAAACGAAGGGCCAGCTTGATGATATTTTTGAAATGCCAGGGGGATAGCTGATCGTTTTGGAGCAAAATTCCGGTGTCCAATCCCCAAATATACAAATTCAAAGCTTCAACCACATAGCGCGACTCGGCCTGAATGATCTGCAGGTTGCAATAGTTGATAGCGTGTTGGTAAATTTCTTCGATTTCTGTACGACTCAGTTTCGATTCCAGTGCAGGCAAGGCGGCTTTCAAACGCTCAAATTCGTCGTGCGCTTCCGGCTTGCTGAGTAATTGATACACCAAATGGTAGGCCCAAACGATGGGGCTAAGGCTTTCCGGATTGCACTGGCGCAGATATTCGTTGATTTCTTCTGCAAGATAAATCCGATAGGGTACCGCTAAAAGTCGCTCGCTGGTGAGCATGAAACAGGTGCAACGCAGCTTTTCAGCCAGATAAAAATTGTCCAGACTGTCGGACGTCCGTTGTACAAATGGATTAAAGCCCTGTCCGCCTTGTAGTTGCAGCCGATAAGCCTCCAGGTTTTCGAGTTTATAGCGGTTGAGAAAATCAAGGGCGCTTTGACGGTTGGTACGCTCCATTTCCTGGCTTTTTCGCTCAAATAGATACCGGTAATGCTTTTCCAGTCCCCGTTCCGATAATCCTTTTAGGATCATAAATTCGGGCAAAAAACCTTCTTTTTGATACTCCAATAAGCCAATAAAGGTCTCACCAAGTTTGAGTAGAGCCGACATCGTATGGTTCAATCGAGCATCCTGATAATCAATATCCGGGAATACGGCCTGATGGGCGGATTTCCGATCCAAATGTTCCAAAGTGGTAATCCTTTCTTCCAGCCAATCGAAGAGTCGTATAACTTCCTCACTTCGATTGAAAAAAGGAGCGCGCACTAGCTCGTTGAAGGAGCGCCATTCACGGGCTGAAAAACTGCTCAAAAGAGCAGAGAGTTTGCTGTTTTCCATCAATTTAAATCTTTTTTTTCGGGCAATGTCTGAATATTTATTTTATTTTTTCGATTAATTCAATAAACATTATAACTTAAAACATTGATAATCATTGATTTAATTAAATATTAAAACTACGCATTTCTTGATAAATTGAAAAAAGTGTGTTTTGTTTCCTCTTAGGCTCGCTTCACTTTTGTACCATCAAATAATAGCACACACATGATACGCCCAATACAATCCTCGATTTTTTTAGCGCTGCTACCATGGTTGGTCCTCGCAGTGCCGTATGAAACAGCCGCTCAAAACCTGGTGGTCTATCCCGGCGATGCCAGCAACA
>JAYUXG010000659.1:0-2702 GCA_043753125.1 Saprospirales bacterium
TTTTGATCCGTGCAAATCCGCGTCATCCGTGTCATCCGCGTTCCAATTATGCCGAGCCGTCACGCACCTTTTTCAAATCTCTTCCAATTCGCGTTCCAATTAACCCTATAAGCCTACGGCGAGGGCTTTTCCAAGCAAAATTCGGGATGACTTATGTTTGCTTTTTTTGCCAAAAACCCGTCCTGAACATCTTACTTTTGCGGCGTCGTTCCAGTATTCCGCAACGGCTTTTTTCATATGGACAATCAAGAAATCTTTCCTCCCGATACCGCGAATCTGCCCAAAAACGGACGTGCCAAAGCCATTGCCTTATCGTCCAACACTACTCTTTTCTGGCGGGTGTTCCTGCCTATCTTCGGCACGGTGCTGGCCACGGTGTTCGCGGGGGCATTTTTGCTCACTGACGAGGAAGAACTGTACCTGTCTATCTCAATCTTGTGGATTCGGGTCTTGGTGGTCCTGCTTTGGCTGTCCTGGCTCTATTTCGTGTGGCGCATCCTCTGGCGACTGCTGCGGGTAGATGCCGACGGTACCCACCTATACGTCACAAACTACTGGACGACTGTGCGCTACCCGTGGACAGAGGTGGAACGGGTAGAACCGCAACAACGTTGGGGGCGGCGTGTGGTGCACCTGCACCTGCGCGCCCCGGGGCGGTTCGGCCAACGGATTTCGTTTTTGCCCGGCAGCGCTTACGCCGTTTGGATGCAGGAGCATCCGCAAATCGCGCCCCGGTCGGCCAACTAAAAGCATATGTACCAAATTTTCAAGCCCCTTCTTTTTCTGCTGGACCCTGAACGGGCGCACCGCCTTACCATGCTCTCGCTCGATGCAGCGGCGGCTTTTCCGCCTACGCGCTGGTTGATGCGCCGTTGGTATTGTTTGGCAGACAAACGTTTGGAGAAGCAATTATTGGGCTTGCGTTTTCCAAATCTTATTGGTCTCGCGGCGGGCTTTGACAAGGATGGAAAGCATTTGGCGGGACTGGGCTGCCTGGGTTTTGGCTTCATCGAAGTGGGTACCGTGACCCCCATTCCACAGGCTGGCAACTCGCGCCCGCGCCTATTTCGGTTGCCCAGCGACGCGGCACTCATCAACCGGATGGGCTTTAACAATCGGGGACTGGACGCCTTGGTGAAACGTTTGAAAAAATGGCATGCCCGCGACTGGCCCCATCGCCCGATCATCGGTGGCAACATTGGCAAGAATAAAGACACGCCCAACGAGTCCGCCGTAGCAGACTACCTCACCTGCTTCGCGGCACTATTTCCGTGGGTGGACTATTTTGTGGTCAACGTGAGCTCGCCCAATACGCCCAACCTCCGGGCCTTGCAGGAAAAAGAGCCGTTGACCCGGCTGCTGGCCGCTTTGCAGGAAAAAAACCAGGCGCAGCCAGCACCCAAACCAATCCTGCTGAAAATTGCTCCCGACCTAACCGACACGCAATTGGACGACATTGCCGACATCGTGCGCAGCACTGGGCTGGCGGGGGTGATCGCTACCAATACCACCGTTGCACGGGAAAACCTGCACACTGCCGCCCAACAGTTGTCCGATATTGGCCCCGGCGGATTGAGTGGTACCCCGATGCGTGACCGCGCCACGGCTGTGATTGGTTACCTGCGCGCCCGACTTGGTGCCAACGTAGTCATCGTCGGCGTGGGAGGCGTGGATTCACCCCAGTCCACCCAAGAAAAAATGCAGGCTGGTGCCAATCTGGTGCAGGTGTACACGGGGTTGGTGTATGCGGGGCCAGGCTTGGTGAAACAAATTCTGCGGGACCAATTGGTCAAGGGCGACCAAAAGTTAGACTGGCAAATGGGTCAAAGTAGCAGTTGATCGCCTCGTTTAAGATGTGACGTTGAGCAAAGAGAAGTGTCAACTGACGCGAGGCCAAATAAATAAACCCCTGTAAGTCAACCACAACACAAAAAAATCATCGCTTCCCGCCACGCATTTTTAGCAGTTATATTTTAAACGACAAACACTCAGTTAAAAAGCCTTCTCAAGGCATGAGATTATTGGCTATACAACCAGATTGTTTCGGCGATTCATCTTCTTCATAAAAAAAAATTATTTATGGCAAAGGCAACAAATAGCACCGGCGATAGTAAAAGCTCCGACAAGCGCACCACTGTTGAACCGAACGGCGACAAGTGCTACATCAAGCGCAACGAAAAAGGCCAGATCAAGGAAAGCGACGACGTTGGTAAGTCGCTGAGCGCAGACGTGAAGCAGCACGCCAAAACGGAGGTTAGCCCGGCTACGGCGATCAAGGTGACCAGCCTGTCAAAAAGAGTACGGTAAAGAAAAGTACATCCAAGGAAAGCACTGGTAAGTAGCAAAATTCGAGCAAAACACTAAAGGCTGTTTTAAAACCCCGGACGGAGTAGAATTTGAGCGGTTCTAAAAGAAAAAGGCCAGCGCGACGGCTGACCTTTCCCAAATAGTGCCCGGAATGGGACTCGAACCCACACGGCCGTGAAGCCAAGGGATTTTAAGTCCCTCGTGTCTACCTTTTCACCACCCAGGCGCGTGATGCTTCGCAAAATTACAAAGTGCCTTAAAACAAAAAAAGCCTTCCGCAAGGGAAGGCTTTGGAGCGGAAAACGAGACTCGAACTCGCGACCCCGACCTTGGCAAGGTCGTGCTCTACCAACTGAGCTACTTCCGCATTTTGGTTGACAAAACCGTTGTTCTGT
>JAYUXG010000660.1:0-15620 GCA_043753125.1 Saprospirales bacterium
TTTTGGTTCAGTTCATCGGCCAACAGTTTGTTGATCAATGGTTTAAGGACATTGTCGGCGTGGAGCAGCGGATCGAGGCTTTGCAAGTCCTTGAGCTCCAGATCGCTGCCATTGCCGGTATTCTTGAAGGAACCAAAGGCCAGGTTCAGATCCCAGGGCACCATCTGGAAGTGTCCATTGCCATCTTTGAACAGATAGTAATTGACGCTGTGGTTGCCGGAATAGCTGCTGAGGTTGACCATCACATTGTTCAAGGCCAGCATCCATAAGGCATTGTCCACGTCGAGTACTTGATCTATTTTAGTAGGTTCGCTGTTCAGCACCCTGGTCAGTTCCTGGAGTTCGTTCCAGCCTTCGCCGGAGGCCATTTCAAAATTTCCCTTGTAACATTCCAAATTTTCCTCGTACTCCAGCGCACCGTAGATGTTCTGTTTACAAGTAGTGGGTATTTCCGGTTTATAGTCCACGCCGGCCTTAAAAAACGCGAGGCCATCGGAGCCAAAATGGGACGTAGCAAATTGCTTGTCGATGCTTTCCACATTGACGAAAATGCCCACATATTCATTGTTTACGTACAACTTGGTATAGTTGGCCTGGGGGGCGGGCATATACTTGCCAGCAATTTCCTGGAACAGTACCTCGCGCACCATGCTGGGGTCGCGCAGAGCCGAGGAGAGTTTTAGGGAGGTATAGCCTTGGTGGTTCTGGCTGGTGGTGGAGTGGTTGAGCTTGATAGTGAATGGATTGCGTTTCAGGCCAGTTTGGTAAGACTTATCGCCCCGGAAGCGTACCCCGACGCCCTCGTATTTGGCACCGTCCACACTGACGCTGGCATTCATCAAGCCCATGCCGTAGATGCGCATGGAGTCCAGCGCATCCACCCAGTTTTTGTTGGTAAAAGTAAGGTGCACTTCCCCGATGGTCTTCTTGTCAAAAAGCGGGCGGACAGGCTTCCCCGATTGGGCAAAGGCGAGGCTTGGAAAAACGATTAGGAGGGCAAAAAGCAATTTTTTCATGGTAAACTGCTAACGGATTTTTAAGATGAATAGTCGGAAATTGAAGGTGCAATGTACGAAAAACGCAGGACGCGCTGGCTGCACCCTGCGAAAAGGTCAAATAATGTCCTCAAAGACGACCGTTTGGGCAGGTGGAAATGCCCGATCCAGGGCCGCCAGCCGCGTTCGGTGCATCTGCTGGAAAGTGGCTTGCACCTGCTCCAAGAGGGTCGCGTCCGCCCAGTGTTGCACACCGGCCAGCGTAGCCAGACGGTCATCTTGGCCCAACTTGAAGGTTTGCTCGTAACCCTCATTCTCGAATTTAACGCTGAGGCGTTCCCCTGTTTTGAACACGCTGATTTTCAGGGTCGGGTGCTCGATGTGGCCAATAATGCGCATAGTTAGGTTGGTAAGTTATTGGGTGCCAGACATTCCAAGTCTTGGAGACTTGAAATGTCTAATGCAATTGAGTTGTTTTGAGTATTTGAGGAATCGAGCATTTGATCAATTGCGTGATTATCAAGTGTTTGGTCAAATACTCAAATAATCGTATCCTCAAGACATTTAATTTACGGTGTACTAGCTCAAGACCCCCTTCAATTTTGTCGCCCGTACACCGCCTGAAACGCCGTCGTAGCCGCAGCTGCGCCGAGTAGCCCGCCGATCAAATACACCCAAAGATCGCTCCAAGGCACCACGCCGCCAATGGAGATGCCGACCGCTACCGCCGGGTTGAATGCGCCGCCAGAAATGCCGCCCAAGGCGTATATCGCCGTCAAATAGGTGAAGCCGATGGCCAAGCCGTAGTGCGAATTGCCGAGATTGCTCTGGGTGGTCGACACGTTCAACACCACAAAAACCAAGGCAAAGGTGCCGAAAAACTCGGCAAGCAGGGCTGGCAGTACATCATGTGTCCGTGGCTCGGGAGCCGCTCCACCACCGCTGGTCAGCAGGAACGTGGCGATCAGTGCCGCCGCCGCCCCGCCCAGCAGCTGGGCCAGGATATAATAAGGGAAGTCCTGGCGCGAGAGCTTGCCGCGCATCAGTACGGCCAACGATACCGCCGGATTAAAATGCGCCCCGGAGATGTGTCCAATAGCAAAAGTCATCACCATCAGGGCGGACCCCATGGCGAGTGGGGCCAGGGCACCCGTCCCATTGTTGACCGTCAAGACAATAACCAGCACCAGGAAAAAGGTGCCGATGCACTCGGCGATGTACTTTTTCATTGCATTTTGTTTAAGTTTACTGAATAGTGCAATTTTGTCGCTGCAAAGTAGCATTTAACCATACACCTCCCTTTGCCTTCACCCAAACCTTTTTCTTATATGAAACAGCACCTCTTTTTATTTTTTTTCCTGATAGTTCTTGTCAAGCCGATGTCTGCCCAAAATCAAAAACTCACCCCCGAATTGCTTTGGCAAATCGGCCGGGCCGGGCTGGATGCCGTGTCGCCGGACGGGCAATGGGCGGTCTATGGTGTACAACGATACGATCTGGCGACCAACAAAAGCAATCGTACCCTGTACATCGTCAACGTCGCCAACGGCGATACCCGTGCCCTCACTGACCCAAGCCAAAATTGCTCCGATGCCGAATTCCACCCTGCTGGCGATCGCGTCGGCTACCTGCGCGACGGGAAGTTGCACGAGATCAGTTTGTCCGGGCGAGCGGTAACCTCCTTGATTAGTGACTTGGAAATCAACGGATTCCACTACGCACCCAACGGCCAGTCCATCGTGTTTGCCCGCGAGGTCCAACTAGACCCATCCGCTATTGACCAAAATCCTGATCTGCCGAACACGACTGGCAAAGTCATCGATGGGTTGTTCTACCGCCATTGGAAAACCTGGCGCGACGGCAAATACAGCAACCTATTCGTAGCACCTTATACCGACGGAAAACTCGGCACGCCCAAGAACATCATGAACGAGCGTTTCGACAGCCCGATCCCGCCCGACGGCGGCATGGAGCAGATCACCTGGAGTCCTGACAGCCGCTTCATCGTCTATGCCAGCCGCAAACTGAATGGCACCGCCGAGGCCCAAAGCACCAATGCCGACCTCTGGCTCTACGACGTGGCCGCTACCAAAACCATGAATGCCACCCCCGACCTACCCGGCTATGATCTCGACCCCACCTTTTCACCCGACGGCCGCTACATGGCCTGGACGAGCATGGCCCGCGCGGGCAACGAATCCGACCGTACTCGCCTGATGGTGCTGAACACCGCTACCCAAGAGCGCATAGAACTCACCGATAAATGGGATTTCGAGGCCAAAAGCCCGCAGTGGGCCGCCGATAGCAAATCACTCTACTTTATGAGTTCCGAAAATTTTACCTACCAACTCTACCAAGTCACGGTGGGCGACAAAAAAATCCGCCGCATCACCGAGGGGCAGCATGACTATACCGCCCTGAAAGTGGCGGGTAACACGCTGGTGGCAACGCGCTATTCGATGTCCGCACCCGCCGAAGTCTTTGCGGTAAACCCACAGACCGGTGTGGCGCGTGTCCTTTCGGATGTCACTAAGAAGCCTTGGGCGGACATTGCCAAAGGCAAAGTGGAACGCCAAACCGTGAAAACCGTGGATGACAAGGCCCTGAACGTGTGGATGATTTATCCGCCCGATTTCGACCCAAAGAAAAAGTACCCGATGATTTTGTACTGCCAGGGCGGACCGCAATCGTCGTTGAGCCAGTTCTTTTCCTACCGTTGGAATTTCCAGTTGATGGCGGCTAACGGCTACATCGTGGTCGCGCCCGACCGTCGCGGTATGCCCGGTGCGGGTACTTACTGGAACGACGAAATCTCCGGCGAATGGGGCGGACTGGCCATGCAGGACCTGCTCTCGGCCACGGACTACGCCGCCAAATTGCCTTACGTGGATTCCAACCGCATGGCTGCCGCTGGTGCCAGTTTTGGGGGCTATTCGGTGTATTGGTTGGCGGGCAATCACCAGAAGCGGTTCAAGGCCTTTATCTCCCACTGCGGCATTTATAACTTGAAGAGTTTTTACACCAGCACGGAGGAGTTGTGGTTTGCCGACCATGACCTCGGCGGTGCTCCCTGGAAAATACCGCAACCACTGAGTTATCAGAAATTCAGTCCGCATCATTTTGTGCAAAACTGGGACACGCCCATTCTGGTCATCCACAATCAACTTGATTTCCGTATTCCAGTCACGGAAGGTATGCAAGCCTTCCAAGCGGCGCAGCTGCGCGGTATTCCCTCCCAATTTCTCTACTTCGCCGATGAAGGCCACCACGTCACCAAGCCCCAGAACAGCATTCTATGGCAACGCTCTTTTTTTGGCTGGCTGGACAAGTGGATGAAAGCGTAATGTAATTATGAATGCCGCTCGTGCATTCATCATTCATAAGTTCATAATTAACAAAAAAATCCCCCCCCACAGTTGCTGCGGAAGAGGACATCCCAAAAACCGATTACTTCTTTATGGCAACGCCCATCGCGGGCGGACATGGCCAATCATCAATCTCCTGAACCGACACGGGCTTAGCCGATCCAATACTGTAATAAACGCCTTTTACAGTGGGTTTGTATGCCGCTGGTGTTAAGCAGGGACATTAAGTTTCGATGAACACAAGGCAAGCGAAAACTGATGAAAACCGACAAGTAAGGCGTATTACGCTGTGCTACCGGACGTGGATTACAAAAGGTCAACGGTAGTCAGCAGAAGTATCCAGTTATGTACAAAATTGACGCCAAAAACCTTCTTCTGGCTACCCTGAAAAGGGTAATTTTAAATTTCTTCACTTTGTGCTGATCAGACGAGCTACCCCGGCTCTCCCACCAACCACTTTTTGAACGCCGCTGACCGCTCCGTACTCACAATAGTCTCTAAATCCGTGGAAGGCTCCAGCTCCACTTTCACGCGGCTTTTGGAATAGGGGTGCAGCGCATGGATCGCCGTTACATTGATGATGAACTGGCGGTTGATGCGGAAAAACACTGCCGGGTCGAGCATATCCTCCAGTTTGTCGAGCGGATGGTCCACCGGGAAACGTTTAGCCTGGCTGCGCGTGACCACAAAGGTGAGTTTGTCTTTGGTGTAAAAATAGGCGGCATCTTTCACCTCCACCAATAGTTGCAGTGCGAGTGGCATAACCAAGCCTGCTTGACCATCCAGGCGTTCTACGAATTGCAGACCCTCTTCGTAGCGCATTTTTAACAAGAAATAAAAACTGCGTACCAAATCCATTTCCTCCCTTAAGCTGATAAAATCCTGCTCGCGATAAGCAATGATGCTCCGGTAAAAATCGGACAGGTGTTCCACGTATTCCACCGCCACTTTGGGATTCTCCTCAATGGTGGCGATGAGGGTATTGAAACTATTGAACAAAAAGTGAGGGTTGATCTGGCTCTTGAGCGCGGCGAATTACGCCTCCAACGTTTCCCGTTTCAACTGCGCCCCATGCCGCAATCGAGCTTCGCGACTGCGCACCAAGATAAACAGAAGCCAACTGCCAGCCCCCAGGCACGGCAGCAAAAACCACCAGCGCAACCAGTACGGCCGCCCGATACTAAAGGTCCAAATGGCCTCTGGTACATTTTCAAAACTATCGTGTTCGCTCGTTTGCAGACGGAAGGTGTAGTGGCCAGCCAGACCTGCCGGGCATTGCCTCCGATGGATAGTATGCTGCCATTGGCCAGCCCAGTGCGCTCCGTGAAGTGGTGCAATACTGCCCCACTGGGGCTGACCACAAACACGCCGTTGCCAAAAGTGTCCACCCAAATCTGGCCGTTCGCTGGCGATTCCCACAGCGAGATGACGTTCTCGCGTTGGGAAAAAATCTTTTTGAAAACGCCATTTTCCTGCAAAAAAAGCCCCTCCTGGCAGCCCGCCCATAGTCGGCTTTGCCGATCCACCCAGACCGCCTGGGTATTGGCAAATGGAGTTTCTAGCTGCCCGAACCGCACGTTGGCCGAAAAGAGGAGGCCCTTATCGTTCACGGCCTACAGTAGCCCCTCCCGGTCTTTGTAAAGGGCCTGCATTTTTGCCGACCGCAACGCATGGCCCGTGGGCAGAGTGCGGGCTTGACCAGTGGCCGCTTCGATGTAGACCAGACCGTTTTTTTCCGTGCCCGCCCAAAGCTCGCAGCCGCCAAACAGGGCCAAGTCCGTGACTGGCCCAAATGTCCAATTTTTGGCAACAAAGACGCAACCGCGCACTGCCAGATCATAGCAGCAAATGCCATTGTCATGCGTCCCGATCCACATGGCACCTTGTGGATCTGCCAACAAGGCGGTGATAATCTCATCTGGCAGACCATCGGCGGTCGTCAGGTTTTGCACCTGCTTTTGTCCAGGCAGCGGCATGGCGCAGATGCTGATGCCTGCGTCCGTTGCCGCCCAGATGCGGCCCTGCACGTCGCTGGCTAGGGCGTAGATCTCGTCGCCCAACAAGCCGTCGTCGGCCACATTGAACTGGTAGAGCCGCTCGTTTTTCCACACGTACAGCCCTTCGCCGTAGGTACTGAACCAACGTCCGCCCGACTTGTCTTCCGCAAAGCCGGTGATGGACTGGGCGGGTACGCCTTCTTCTGGTTGCCATAGTTGAAGGCGTGGCTCAGCTGCCTCGGTTTGCCCTGCTTTGCCTGCTGACGAGCTATAGATTGGGAGGTAGGCAATGGCACCGTGGTGAAAGCCCGCCCACAACAGCCCTTCCGACTCGAACAATGCGGTGATGGCACCTGGTAGCAAACTATCCGGCAAGCCAATCGGTTGAAATGTTCCTCCATCGTAGCGGTGTAGGTTACCTTGTTCCGTGCCGCACCACAGCCAGATAAAGCAATGGTTTCCACATAAGCGGCGTATGTACTAAACGCAGAGTGGTTTTGAACAAAGAGGAAAGGTGAATCCACCCGGCTCTCTTTGACAAGGGAGGGCCCAGGCGTTCAATTTTTATAAGCCTCTTATCCCAACTGAAACAATCCCTTCAAATCGCGGTCCGACAACTCCCCAATCCAGGTCTCCCCCGCCGCTACCGTCAAGTCGGCCAGTTCCTTTTTGGACTGGATCATAGCGTTGATGCGCTCTTCAAAAGTGGCCGACGTGATGAAGCGGTGGACCTGCACGTTGCGCTTTTGTCCAATGCGGAAAGCACGGTCAGTAGCCTGGGCTTCTACGGCAGGGTTCCACCACAGATCGAAATGAATGACCTGCGAGGCGGCGGTCAGGTTGAGGCCCGTGCCACCGGCCTTCAGAGAAAGAATCAAGAGCCGGTTGCTGCGCTGCTGTTGAAAATCCTCGACCATGCCATCGCGGCCCTTGCGACTCACGCCACCGTGCAGAAAAGGCGCGGTGATGCCAAACCGCTCCTCGATCATCGGGGTCAGCAAGTCGCCCATTTCGCGGAACTGCGTGAAAATCAACACTTTTTCGTCGTTTTCCAGGGCTTGCCCCACCAAATCGAGCAACAGGGGACATTTGCCAGATAGATCGGGATCGGGAGCCCCTTTTTTCAGGAACTGCGCCGGGTGGTTGCAGATTTGCTTGAGCGCGGTGATCAATTGGAGGATCATGCCCCGACGGGCAATGCCTTCATTTTTGGCGATCTCCGCCAACGAACGATCCACCACGCTCTGGTAAAGAGCGGCTTGGGCGGGTGCCAAGGTGCAAAACTGGTCCTGCTCCACCTTGTCCGGCAAATCATTGATGATGCTCTTGTCCGTCTTCAACCGGCGCAGCACGAAGGGAGCAGTTACCTTGCGAAAGCGTCGCAGGGCGCGTTCGTCGCGTTCTCCTTCGATGGGGATGGCGTAACGAGTTTTGAACACGTCGGGGCCGCCGAGATATCCTTTATTGGAGAAATCGAATACGCTCCAATATTCGCTCAAGCGATTCTCGACCGGGGTGCCGCTCATAGCAATGCGCACCGCCGCCGGTATTTTTTTGAGGGCTTTTGCCTGCTCTGTGCCGGCGTTTTTGATGTTTTGGGCTTCGTCAATAATGAGGGCCAACCAGTCAGTTTTTTCCAGTTTTGCGGTATCGCTGCGCACTACACCGTAGGAAGTAAGCACAATATCGGCCGCTTGAGAGGCCGCCAGATTGCGCGCGCCGCCGTGATAAATGAAGGTCGTCAAGGTGGGCGCAAAGCGGGCCACCTCGCGCTGCCAGTTGGTGAGCAGGGTAGTAGGAGCCACTACGAGTGCCTGGCGGCCAGCGGCCAAGACACCATTTTGCTTAAAGTGCAGCAACGTGGTAATTACTTGCAGGGTCTTGCCGAGGCCCATGTCGTCGGCCAGGATGCTGCCAAAGCCGATGCGGGCATTTTTGGCCAGCCAAGAGTAGCCACGATGTTGGTAGGGGCGTAGTGTAGCGTGCAGACCGATGGGCAACGGCATCAGATCGGTACTGGTCAACTCCTCCATCAGTCGGCGCACCTCGGGCGTAAGCGAGACGCCAATGCCATTGTATTCCTCGGCAAAGGCGATTTGAAGCAGTTCGGGACCGCTGAGCGCGGGCGGCTTGGCGAGTTTTTCCGCCAGGGATTTCATTTCTTTTTCGTCGAAGTAGACGTATTCGCCGCGAATTTTGACCAAACCAGCGGTGTTTTTTAGCAATTGCAGAAACTCGTCGGGGGTCAAGTCCTGCTCGCCAATGGCTACCTGCCACTGGTATTGCAATATGCCCTGCAAACTGAGCATGGAATTATTGAACACCCGACCCGGATGTTCGGCGAGCCGCAAACTGAGTTGGGGACGCAGAATCTTAGACAAAGACTTGGGCAGCAGCACCCGTAGACCGAACAAGGCGATAATGGGCAGTTTTTCGAATAATACCTGCGCAAAATCGCGGGCGGTGTAGCGCAGGGGCTTTTGGCCCTTGTCGGTGAGCAGTCCGCGCAGGTCGGGGAAGAAATCGGCCAATGTGTTCAGGTCGCGCAAGAGTTCGAGCCGATGGGCGGCGAAAGCGGGCGACTCGAAGACTTCACGCAGGGGCAACGGCGGTTGTAGTACGTTGCGGCGGTTCTCGATGGACAGGCTAACCTCGAAGTGATCGGTGCTGTCCTTTGGTGCAACAGGGAGGTTTTCTGGAACAGGGTCTACGAGATCAACTGGACTTTTAGGCGCGCGGCCTTCTGGTTCGGTGACGACAAGCACGGGCACCAAATCCTTTTCGCCCAAGAAAAAGCGGTTGAGCCACAGCGCAATGGCAGATGGATATTCGCGGGTTTCGAACCGTTCAAAGGTTTGCGGCTCGCTGCCGACGAAGAGGCTAATGACGGATTCCTTCAACTGGATTGCGTCCAGGCCGTGGGCCGTGTACACATACTGGCTGATAAAAACCGAAACCACTGCTTGGGCATAGTCGCGCTCAATAGGCGCAAAGACATCTTCATCGGAAATATAGTGCAACAGGCCATCGGGCAACACTGCCGCCAATTGTTGAAAGACCGTGCGCACTATTTCCTGGTTCAGCGCGGGCAGCCAACGCACAATATATTGGTCGTCATCCACCTTTATCAACTGCGGCACGAAAGCACCATGTCGGGCGCAGACTTCGGCAAAACGCCAGGCCAACCATAGACCGCGCAGTTCGGTGGAAAAATGGTCGAGCCGACCGGCGGGCAAACCAGCCAGCCACTGCATCAAATCAGCAACGTCGTTGGTCTCGAACACGCTTTCGTTTGTTGCATCCAACACTTTAAACTCTACTGGTACCCCGTCTCCGTACAGGTACAGTTCTATCGCTTCAACGCGGTCGTAGTCGCTGTCGGCGGCCTGATTGACGGTGTTGTTGCCGAGCTCCTTTTGGGTGGACTTGGCGACGTTGGTCCATATCTTTTTCAGAATGGACTTGAAATCCCCGCCGGGATAAAACACCGGTTTTTCGGCCAGAATGGCCAACAGGTTGTCGCGGCAATCGGGAAGCAACGAAAAGTCAAGGGGAGTTTTGGTGGCCACTTCGGCAGCCTCGTACCCTTCTTCCAGCCTGTTTTCTTCCAGGGAATACCACAGATCGGAGAGCGAGGTGATACCTAGTTGCCGATCCTTTCCGGCAGCAAAACCCTCCTCCTCCAGCGCAGCGAGCAAGTCGAAGCGGTGCAGATCGAAGACAACGAATGGGTTTTTATCAATCTCATTGGCCAACAAATAGATAATGGCCGCCAGGTGCTTGCAGGGGGAGGCGTAGTCGGGGCAGGTGCAGGAAGCGGTGAAGTCGTGCCAGCGCTGGGGGAAAATCTGGATGCCTTGTTGTTGGCAGACTTCGTGGAGTTCGGGCGGTAGCTCGCGGTTGAGCAAGCGGGAAAGCAGGGCCGGATTCTCGGCGACCAGCGCAGTAATCTTTGCTTGTTGCTGCTCCGAGAAGACCGGGATGCGGATATGCACCTTATACAAGTAACTGCCCTGTATAGTGGCCTCTACGTTGTTCTGGTCGAGGCGGATGGAGCGTACAGAGCCGTTGCCGGCGTAGGAACGCCCGCGTGGCAGGCGGTTGGCATCGCTGATCTGGGTAAAGGCGTTGAGCCATTGCTGGCCCCACCAGGTGCTACCGTAATTCTTGCTTCCACGAATACCGCTGCCGGGTTCGATGGCCGGTTTTTTGGGTTGGTCATACCAGCCACCATAACTACTGCGCTTTTTCTTTCTGCCGTACATGATTGCACTCCTTCTAATTTAAAGGGGTGAAAATAGGCAAATATTCCATCACCGTAGCCGGTCCATTGAGCGCACCAACTGCTCATCCTTGCGGATGGAGCGGCCCGCCAGCCATTGGAACAAGAGCGCGACTACTGGCAGTGCTAACCCCGCCTGGTACTGCGCCGAACCGCCCGGCGGCAACGAGGCTAACGTGTTATAAGCCGTGAAACCAGCCAAGGCCAGCAGCAATCCAGAAGCCAACAAGGCTCCAATCGTAAGGCGGGTCTGCAAAGAGCGGTTGCGAAACAGGAAGATTGCTAATAGCGAGGCCAAGCCCGCCAGTACCGTGAGGCCCAGCAACCCAATATTATCGAGCGGATTAAAAACACCGTCGGCCAGCACCGGCAAGTTGCGGGCTGGGTCATTGCTGGAGGTTTGCAAATAAGGGAGACCAAACTGTCCAAAAATGGAGCCGGAAGCCAGCAGCAGGAAAATGGATTGGATGCGTTGAATCATGGAAAAAGAGGTGGATGTACTTTGGCCGCAAAGGTAAATGAAGCTGGGGCATTTTATACTGCTCGCTTTCCGCGTTGCTGTTCGTGCGCACCTGCGTGTCGTTTGCGAGGAGTTGCAATCTGGGCCGGGCCTCAAAGCATAGGTGTTGGACAAAAGAGGAGACGAATCGTTCGTTGGCCTATCGACGGTGTTCTCGTTTTTTTGCCACCAGCATCGGGGATTTGCTGATGCTGGGTGTTTTGCGGGCCGTTTTGCGCCTTGCGCTGCAAAGTGGAGGCACCTGTTGCCTGGCGGTGGACCGCACCGATTGGAAAGGTGTTTTTAGTAGAAACATTGTACAGCAGAATTTTAACCCCAAAGAATTGAATGGTTCTTCGGATGACTTTCTTCTTTGCCAGCCTGTAAAAAACTTCGTCAGGAATGGCCAAGTAGAGTACCCGGTCAGAGTTTTTCATCATCAATGCCGAATTGTCCAGCCATCCGCAACAAGAGCCTCTTTTACATAATCGTGAAAAACATCTATTGCTTCATACAATAGAAATGGTTTAATAAAGATGCCCGGGACGAAAGCGTCGCCGGGCTTTTTTATTTACAAGAGCTGTCTACTACAGACTTGAAAGCTTGCTATTCAGCCGTCATCGCAACAGGGTCACGCTCCCGGTTTTTACCCGTCCCTGCCCATCGCACCGATAGTTCAGGCGGTATAGAAACACACCTGGATTGAGCGGCTGGCCCTGTGCCGTCCCGTCCCATTGGCTCTTGGCATCTTGGGCGGCAAACACGCGCCCGCCCCATCGATCGAAGACCTCAAAGGAAACAAAATCGGTCACGACAAACGGGTTGCTGATACCAAAAGCGTCATTGCGTCCGATGGAGCTGCCCGGCGTGAAGGCACTGGGGATGAAGATTTTGTTACAGTCCAATGTGTCGGGATCGATGACGTTGACCACCAAACTATCCAAGGATTCACAGCGGCCCGTATTGTCGGTGTAGGTCGTAGTCAAATAGTAGGTGGTAGGCACCGTAGGGGTGATAATGGGATTGGGAGAAGCCGGATCAGAGAGCCCAGTCGTTGGCGACCAGAAATACTGCTGGGCGCAGGACGGAGAAGTGGTGGCTTGGAAAGAATTACCAAGATAGATCAGCGTATCGCCGTTGGCGATGTCGTCCGGGTAGAGGTTGTGGCGGTTTATTTCGTCCTCTTTGAGGGCCTTGCTGTAAAAACGCAGCTCGTCCAAGGTGCCGTGAAAGGCGGGATCAATGGTGCAGACCGGTTCGGCAATTTTTAAGGGTGCCGTGGAGGTCAGGTCAATACGGGCCTGCGAGGTCTTGGTGTCGCGCAACACGCCATTGACGTACAAGGAATAACGGGCGTTGCTGCGCACCAGGGTGATATAGTGCCAGCATTGTTTTGCGTTCAACTTGGCCTGCACTGTGGCGACCAAGGTATCGTTTTCGCCGATAGAAGAGGAAATCGTGTTCGTTTTCTGCGAATAGCGTACCCAAAAGGCCGTCTTTGTATCGCAATTGGCTTGTTTGGACATGACCACCTGCGAGCCGCCAATTGGTGGGACCGCTGGGTCAGTCAAACGCATATAAAAGCCAATTGAAAAGTCGCTGGTCGTGAAAATTTCGGCCAGCGGGCCAACCAGCAAGAGCGCATCGCCGGTGCCGTCGAAATAGAGGGCCGTGTCCCGGACGCCGCAGACACAGTTCGTGTCGCCTAAAATAGCACCACTGGAACCATTGCCACTTTGATCGAACAGGTCGCAATGCTCGAATGGAAAGTAGGCTTCCAACTTTTCAGAAACGGATTGGCCAAACAGGGCCATTTGCAGACCAAGCAGGATAAAAAGAAACGATATACGCATTCTGGTATCGAGTTTTTGGAAAAAGTGTTGGATTAAGGCCGGAGCATGGCCCCAAAGTCGCCGCCCGGCATCATTTGCTGTAGCAGCTTGCCGCTTTCTACGCCCGCTTTTTCGTGGGCCATTTCCAACGCCCGGTTGACCGCTTCCAGCACCAAATCTTCTAGTTGCTCGGTATCGGTCACATCGAGTTTAGTCGGGTCGATTTTGATGTTTTCCAGGTGCATATCCGCCCCGGCCTTCACTGTTACTGCCCCATCGCCGGATTCCGCTTCCACGAAAATGGTGGCCAGTTTTTGTTGCATTTCTTCCTGCTGTTTTTGCAGGTTGCCAAAGAGATCTTCTAACATGAGGAAAGTTATTTTTCTTAAAAATGCACCAGATTGGCAAATTGTTGTACCCGCTCCTGAATCATTTCTGAGTTCAGCTGTAATAGTCGCTGGATACTGAACTCTTCCACGCAAAAGGAGGCCATCGCTGAACCGTGGATTACGGCGCGTTTCATGTTGGTAAACGACACGTCGCCAGTTTGCGCCAGGTAGCCGATGAAGCCGCCGGCAAAGGTGTCGCCCGCACCGGTAGGGTCCACCACTTCGGCCAGTGGCAAAGCAGGAGCATAGAATTTTTCCAAGCCGCTGAACAGCAAAGCCCCGTGTTCTCCCTTTTTGATAATCAAATACTTAGGCCCCATTGCATGGATAATTTCGGCGGCCTGAAGCAGGGAATGCTTGCCCGATAGTTGGCGCGCCTCCTCGTCGTTGATGGTCAGCACATCGACTTGTTGCAGGACTATCTTGAGGTCATCCAAGGCCACATCCATCCAAAAGTTCATGGTGTCCAGCACCACCAATTTCGGTCGGCGGTCGAGCTGTGCCAACACTTGTAGTTGCAGTTGTGGCGTGAGGTTGCCGAGCATCAGAAAATCGCTGTCCCGATAACTGGTTGGCATCACTGGATCGAAGGTGGCCAATACGTTGAGCTGCGTGTCCAGCGTATCGCGGCTGTTCATGTTGTTGTGGTAGCGACCGGCCCAAAAGAAGGATTTTTCGCCGGGCCGTACTTGCAGACCCTCTAGGTCGGCACCGCGGCTGCGCAGCATATCCAGTGTTTCCGTAGGAAAATCATCACCCACTACCGAAATGATGCGGACCGGGCGGGTGAAGTAGGAGGCCGACAAAGCGATGTAGGTACAGGCACCTCCCACCACTTTTTTGGCGCGTCCGGTAGGGGTTTCAATATCGTCGAAAGCAACGGTGCCAACGGCTAATAGACTCATAGTGAGGCGGTTAAAATAAATTAAAAATAATAGGCAAAAAGCAAATGGGCAAAACAACTAAGAAAATATACTAAATTTTACTTTCAGTCGATGCATTCCCTCCTTTACGGGGGGGGAGGGGGGCTTACTCGCAAGGAGCAAAAAACAAAAAGCCACCGCAATTGCAGTGGCTTTTGGCGCCTCCTAAAGGACTTGAACCTTTGACCTACGGATTAACAGTCCGCCGCTCTAACCAACTGAGCTAAGGAGGCCTCACTTTTTTAAAAGCGGCGGCAAAGGTAAATTCGCAAGCCATAAAAACGCAACCTTTGCACTGGAAATTTTTTTTCAATGAAAAACATACCGCTTTTCCTTGCCCCGGAGGTTCGGGCAGCCCTCGAAGACCGCCGTCCGGTAGTAGCCCTCGAAAGTACCATCATCGCCCACGGCATGCCCTACCCTCAGAACGTGGAGACCGCTCAGCGCGTGGAACGCATTGTGCGGGCGGCGGGTGCGGTGCCGGCTACCTGCGCCGTACTGGGTGGGCGATTGTGCGTAGGCTTGTCTGCCGATGGCTTGGAGCAGCTGGGGAAAGGCGGAGCCAGTATTATCAAGGTCAGCCGCCGCGACCTGCCCTATTTGGTCAGCCGGGGCCTGGACGGAGCAACCACGGTGGCTTCCACCATGATCTTGGCCCATTTGGCGGGCATTCGGGTGTTTGCTACGGGCGGCATTGGCGGGGTACACCGGGGAGCCACTACTACGCTGGACATTTCTGCCGACTTGCCCGAGCTGGCCAACACCTCTGTGGCGGTGGTGAGTGCCGGAGCCAAGAGTATTCTTGACCTGGGCCTCACCTTGGAGTATTTGGAGACCCAAGGCGTACCGGTGTTGGGCTACCAGACGGAGGAGTTTCCGGCATTTTATACGCGGCGCAGTGGTTTTCCAGTGGATTATCGCATGGAAAGTGCTTTGGAGATCGCGCAGCTGCTATCTGCCAAATGGAAACTGGGCTTGGCTGGGGGCGTTTTGATCGCCAACCCAGTGCCAGAGGCTTATCAACTTGACTCCGGGGACATGGAAAGAACCATTGTCGAGGCATTGGCCGCTGCCGAGCGCGAACAAATACGGGGCAAGGCCATTACGCCTTATTTGCTGGCCAAAATCGAGGCTTTAAGTGGCGGCAGCAGTTTGGCTACCAATATTGAACTGGTTTGCCACAATGCCGCGCTGGCGGGCGAAGTAGCAGTGCAGCTGGAAAACCTAGAGTACTAAGGTGAGGGGATGACAAAAGGAGGTACTCACTCGACCAGCCAAATTGCACTGACCAATCAACTAATAACCAATAAACCAGTCAACTAATCAACCAGCCAGCGG
>JAYUXG010000661.1:0-2698 GCA_043753125.1 Saprospirales bacterium
GGCACCTCTTTTGGTCCATTCCCGCCTTCCAGTTTCAACAGCAGCGTTCCCGCTTTGCTTGACCAGAGTTGGAGGCTGAACTGGTTGCGCTCGGATAGGTCAATCGGGTTTTGGTAGTCAATAATCAAAGCGGCATACTCCGTACCGGCACCGGCTACATCTCTGTATTGGCCTACTTTAGTCGAGTTGTTATCGCCAATGGGATAAGGGTTGGTGATGACCGTTAAGCTATCCCAACCCGCCGAGTAGGTCGCGTTGCGGTTGCACTCGAAATCGTCGACGATTTCCGGATCGGCGTCAATACCCAGGCACGCTCCCTGTGGCACCGCACAAAAATTGTCGATATAATACGTGTCGTTGCTGGTCTCTACACCGGGATCGAAGAACAAGATCACCTTGCTCAGATCGACATTGGCAGCTGCCCCGCTGAAATCGAAGGTGTATTCCTGCCAAACATTGGCCACGGCAATGTTTTTAATGACTTCCACAGATGGCCCGGTGCCTTCCAGCTTCATCAATACCTGCGTGGGTGCCGTGGCGTAAATCTGAATCTTGAACTGGTTATAGGAGGATAGATCAAAGGGTGTACCATTGTCGGCCAGCAATAAGCTGTAAGAGTGCATATTGCTTTTCACGTACTGGCCAACGTTGGGCGACGAGTTGATGAAGTTCGGTGCCGGATTGGCCACTGGTGCCGTAAACGTACCATCCAATCCCAGGAAGGTCAGGCCTGGCCCCTCAAAATCGGCGAAGCATACCTGTGCCTTTTCCACGCGGATGTCGTCGAAATAATACGCCAGGGAGTCGTTCAGCACAAAGGGATTGAACGCGATCAGGATGGTGTTCAACCCGGGAAAAGGTGCTCCGGCAGATAGATCGAACTTATATTCCACCCATTCGTTGGCGACGGTGACATCCACGAATTTTTCGACGTTCTGACCACCGCCCTGTAGCTTGAACAGGATTTTGGCGGGTGCCGTCGGCGACCACACCTTCATACTGAACTGGTTGAACTCCGAGATGTCAATGGAGGTGCCCAGCTCACCCACAGCGAAATTGAAATCAAAGACCGGATTGTTGCTGTACTGGCCCACCGTGGCACTGGTGTTGATGCCAGTTGGGTCGGGATTGGGCACCGCTCCATCGTAGGTCCCGTTCAGGGCACTCCATGTAATGGGAATTCCTCCGCCCTCGAAATCTTCGATCAGGGTCTGGGCATACGCGCCAAACAGGCAGCATAAGGCCAGCAATGCAGTGAGTAAAAACTTTTTCATAAACGCTTCTTTTTGAATTGGTTAAGTTGTAAAGGAAAACAGGTTTGTTGTTTATTTCAATCAATTATTATTGCCCGGCTGACTACCCCACCCTGCCCATTTTTCAGGGTCAGCAGGTAAGTGCTGGGAGCCGTGGCTTTGGTATCAAAAGTTTCCACTGACGTACCATCGGCCAATGATTTTTCCGAGTAATAACGGCGCACCAGTCGGCCCTGCAAATCGGTCAGTTCAACCGTAATCTGCTGTTTTTCCAGCGCAAAAATTGTGACCTGAATACTGCCGCCCGCAGCGACGGGATTGGGGAAAACGGTGGCGTCAAAGCCCATTTTTGCCAGATTGCCCTCCTTGGTGGCCGAATTATCCGGTTGAAAGCCCATTGCCAGCAACGCGGGGGAAATTTCGGGATTTTGCATGAATAATTCCCATATCAGTCCGCTCCGCTGATTTTCGATCATGACCACAATGGGACCCTGGTCGATTGCCAGATAAGAATCAGCAAACCAATTTTGATCCAGGTTGTAAGCATCATAGAAGCCGTATTCCCCCCATAACCGCTCCCCCTGCACCCGGTAAAAATGCCGCAACGCGTTCATACTTTCTGCCGGGGTGTAGGGCATAGAGGCCAGTGCAGCCGTTGGGCTAAGGGTACCATTGTCATTGCTGGGGTAAATATCGTGGGCAGCGTAGCCATTCGGATCATCACTGGCGGTAAGTCCCCAGGCAGCGGCAGAGTACCCCGCGTGTTGTTCTGGATTGGCCTGGCAGTAGGCTTGTTGGATGAGGGCGTGGTTGCGGTTGCGCACAAAGTAGTTGCAAAAATTGTCGCGCCAGCCGCGCGGATCAAAGCCTAAGTAGGAGTAGTGCGCGAAAAACATAGGCCCGCCACCGAAAGGCCCGCAATAGATGGGGCGACCGAAATACACACTCGGATTGGCGTAGTTGCCAGCGGTCCAACCAGTTTGGTACAGGCTGCCCGGCACCGGGTGCGTGGGGGAAGCCGCTGCCAATATATATACGATCTGCGCCTCATTGAAGCCGCGTAATGGGAAGTTCATCTGCCAGGCGTAGTTGGGCGACCAGTGCCAATACAGCACCGGGCCATTGGGTGTCTTCCGAAACCAGTCCCATTCCACATCCTCCCACAGGCCGTCGATCACGGAGCGAAGGGCGTTTTCGCTGGCGTTGTTCTGGTCGAAGTATTGGCGCACCGCCAGCAGGCCCTGCATCAAGAAAGCCGTTTCCACCAAGTCCGCCCCATCATCAAACTGGCTAAACGGGAAGACATTGCCGGTATTGCCATTCATCCAATGTGAAAACACGCCGTGAAAACGGTCGGCGTATTGCAAGAAAGATACGATTTGCAGCATCCGGTCCAAGGCTTCGGTGCGGGTGATCCAACCGCGCTCCACCCCGACGACAATGGC
>JAYUXG010000662.1:0-6620 GCA_043753125.1 Saprospirales bacterium
ACAACACTCGCCTTTCCGGATCCACTACTACGGTGGAGTAACTGAAAGACGCATCCGCAGTACGTGGGTTGCTGCGATTAGGGGAGCGTTCCGCCCAGAGGAGCTTACCATCGGTAGCCCGCACTGCATACAACCGCCCGTAGCCGGTAGAAGTGCAATAGACCACACCATCGAAGTAGGCGAGTTCATCTACATTGCCGTCAGTCTCAGGTTGGTACCAGACTTCGGCACCGGAGTTTTTGTTTATGCCCCACATACCGCGCTCGTTGTTTTGCACGACGACTATATTTTGGTGCATAACAAGGGTGGTAGACAGGATAGCTTCGTTGAATTGTTTTTTCCAAATTGCTTGTCCAGTAAATAGATCAACACAATGCAATTTAGAGGTAGTGTTAATATAGAGATGATTGCCATCTATTAGTGCGTCGCCAGCAGTAGCTATACCATCTACGTCAAAATCCTCCCGTTGCCAATCAAAAGTTCGAGTACGCAGATTGAAGGCGTAGATACCCATACGTTTTAATCGGCCATTAGGTGGGTCAGGGGGTGCACTGTATGCTTCATAATTACGAATTATAAGCACCGAATCACCTTGTGGATTAATCCATAGGGTGGGCATTTTCAAGTTTGGGTGGTAATTATCTCCCGCAGCCGTAAAGGTCACCAAAGTGTCCCAACCGCCGCCCGAATAGTGATGGCGGGCTAAAGACTCTGAGGTAGATTTTGGTTTTTGGCCAGTATAATGTGGTGTATAGAGATAATCCCCGATAGTTGCTCCCAAAGGGCCGCCGCCTTGCGCTGTTCCACTTATATCACTCGCCCAAATACGTTGGCCGCTTTGCACATCCACATAATAATCCCGATGCCAATAATGAATTGCAATTTGATTGTGAAGAGGCATTACAGTTCCAAATTCTATAAAAGCATCAATTGGATAAAGAAAATTATCAAAAATCCATCGTTTCTCACCATTTATGCCATTCCGCATTTGTACTGTAGCCGTGGGCAAAGTAAAATCTACGCTATAGATAATACCACCATCAATAAAACATTGTGGGCTGGTCGTATGGTTGGAGGTATCAGGCACTAATGGCTTTTGCCAAAGGATGTTGAGTTTACTAACAAGCGCATCAACTGGAGGAACAGGCGGCAAAATCTCCTTGTGACAAGCCGATAATGATAGTAATGCATATACGAAAAAAAAACTCATTGTTTTCATATCATTTAAATTAAAAGTGCGGGACAGAGCATAAGCTCTGCGCCGCACTTTAGTTAGAAAAGCTTATTGTGTGGGAGTGATGAACCAGCCATCTACACCTATTCCATTGTACAAACGTGTCAACGCTTTTTGGGTTTCAGAAGAATTTCGCATTTGAAAGTGATTAGTATTTTCCATACGACGCATATCGTTGATTACAGCCCCCGGAAACGCCTCCTGGGATTCACGCGGCACAATCCCATCCGATTCTTTGTACACCCAAGCACCAGAATCCTCAAACCAGTCACAGTAGATATACTCGTTGTGGATATTGGGGTATTGCGTGCAGGATGAAGACGTGTTGGCATCATATACTACCATGGGCGATTCATTGGGCGATTGTTGCACACAGATACAGGTGCCAACCGAACTTGGCTCATAGTCCAGCGCACCGATGATGATCTTCCATTGGTCATCCACATCGTCGAGCCACTCTACCCCAGCCTGAAAGGCCTCGCTCAAGTGTATTTGATCCCAATAGGCACCATTGTTAAGAGCGCACTGAATGGGGTGCAAAGCCCAGTCTAAAGCGGTACAGGGTGCAGGACTGAACAGGGATATATTGATTGCTTCCAGCATAGCTTGTTGTTGTTTGGCCACATACTCCGCCCGCAATGTTGCCGCCCATGTCACCAAACTGCCATCCGCATTTGCTGTGAAAGTCGGGAGAGCTTCTGTATTATTAAATGAACCCATTGTTCGCCAAAACAGCTGACGCGGGTTAGCCGTATTTACATCCCCTGCTGCATATTCAATCCCTGTAAACACCGCTTTGTGGAGGCCATTGTTGACAAAACCGTTCAGCTCTCCCAATACTGGTGCGCCCAACTGAAAATCCAGCGTAGAACCCGCATACAAATCTGACATTACCACTGGTAGCACACTGGTGCCAACGGCACATATTTGGCTTACAGTATTATCAATTGTGCCACCGCTGACAAAGAAACTGATGAGCGGTTTGCTGTAAATCAACTCTTTAATTTCTATACGGAATACTGTCTCACAAGCATCCTGTGTAAAGCTGGTCAGGCGACCGTCATCCCGGGCGTTGATAATTTCTGCTCCGCCATGAGGTGTTCCAAAAGTAGCCAGGCCATAAAAACGCCGATCTCCCACGGGCCAATTTTCTAGTAGCTTCTTGTCCGCCATACGAGATACTATACCCCCTTGGCTATGGGCAATTGCATACCTCAGAGTAAAATCAGATGCACCCGCAGTTAACATAGTAGGGTCATAGGCACCCATTTTATCTAGCAAATCGTCGCCAGCGGTGGGAATGTCCGTCTGCACGTAGGTGCCTATCGTAACTCCCTTGGTTTTCCGTGCTAAAAAACTAGTCGGGGAGTTGCCGTAATCAGTAGCCTCTGATGCCCGCGCCCAACTCTCTTGGTTACCACCCAAGCCATGTACCCAGTAAATACCCCGCAGAGCAGGTGATGTCTTCCACCGTGTAGCTGATCTGGCTTTTGAGGCCGTCGGGGGGAAGGGGAATGGTTTGTGCGGCAAGGGTCAGCCAGCCGCTCCCCAAGAAGAGGAGAAAAATGGTGCGCATGGCAATGGTTTTTGAAACGGTGAGAAAAGTACAAGCAGCCTGCGCAGGGTTTATCAGGGACAAAGGTCTGGGCATTGCCCAGACAATGCAACCGCCAAGTGTCTCTCATTGGGAGACAGTGCGTATCCATCAATTTTGGATGGCAAAGTGAATATTTCCCCAAACGGGTGGCATGATTGTTTCATGAACATAAAGGAAGCACTCAAATGCTCCCAGCCCATGACAAAAAACTTCCATGCCTATTTATTTGATGCTATCCGCAGCAAACTTCCTGAACACATCTCTATGTCCAAGGAAATACAGCAGACCCTCCACCTCAGTCGTCCCTGCGCCTACAAAAAAGTTAGTGGCGAATCGCCGCTCTCTTTAGATGAGGCCCTGCAATTGGCGCATCACCATGATGTGTCCATTGATCATCACCTCTTTCCGAGCCGACTGATCCCTTTTAAAAAAACACCAGTTTGAGGATTGATATAGTGGAACGGCATATCAGTTTGTTAGGCAATCAAAAACAAAAACCCACCAGGCTTTGAAAACCTGGCGGGCTAATTTTTAAAAAATTCAACGATTAGTAGTCAATTATGCTTCTACACCTGCCGTCTCTTCCAACAGCTCATACACCCCCGAGTCCTCGCAGCCCTGCAACCAGCCATACCGGTCCGGTTCCAGGCCCATCCGCAAACGGTTGAGGTGACGTTTCAGGCGTGTCGCGACCGGACGGTGCGTATCGTCTACCGGCGGCAGTTCTATTTGGCGGTCGCGCCAGGTGATACTGCTGACGTGGCTGACCACGGCGGCCGTACCGGCTCCGAAGCATTCTTGCAATTGGCCGCGCCAGTAAGCATCGGCGATCTCGGCGATACTCAACAGGCGATCTTCCACACTGTAGCCCCAGTCTTTGAGCAGCGTAATAAAACTCTCCCGGGTGATGCCGCGCAAGATTGTGCCAGTGGTCGCGGGGGTGACCACTTTACCGTCAATCACAAAAAAGAGGTTCATGGTGCCCGCCTCCTGTACGTATTTTTTCTCCACCGCGTCCATCCACATGACCTGGTCGTAACCGGCCTGCTTGGCCCGGGCCGCCGGAAGCAACGACGCACCGTAGTTGCCGGCGCATTTGGCTTCCCCGGCACCGCCCTGCGCAGCACGCGTAAAGACCTCTTCTACCCACAATTTCACCGGCTTGGCATAATAAGGCCCCACTGGCCCGGTAAAAATAAGAAACGTATATTTTTCGGAAGCGTGGACGCCAAAATACTCGTCGGTGGCAAACATCAGGGGCCGGAGGTAGAGCGAGTAATCATCTGCTTCCGGTATCCAGTCGCGGTCGAGATCCACCAGCATTTTTACGGCCTGCAGAAACAAATCTTCCGGAATTTGCGGCATACACATCCGCTCAGCGGAAGCATTCATCCGGCGGGCGTTCATTTCGGGGCGAAAGAGCACCGGCTCGCCGTCGCGCTTGCTGGCTTTCAGACCTTCAAAAATGCTCTGCCCGTAGTGCAGGGCCAGGTTAGAGGGGGCAAGCTCCAGATTCTGATAAGGCACTATCCGGGCATTCACCCACTGCTGTCCGTCGTAATCTACCAGGAACATGTGGTCGGAAATTACCTTGCCGAAAGGCAAATCACTAAAATCAACACTTTGGAGCCGGGAAGCAGTCGTTGGGGTGATTGTGACCGGATATTTCATTGCCATAGAGGAGAATTTGACACGGATGAAAGTTTATATTGACCCCACAAAGTTAAGTAACTTTGCGGAAACGACTAAAAATTTTATTTCAAAAACTGCTATTTTTATGGGGCAATACAGAATTATTGTTTGAAATAGATCAATATTCAATGCCGACCGTCTCAAATACGTCAATAGGCATCATTTAAATACTCCTTTTCAGCTCATGTATTCCCCCAACGACTTGCTCATTCTGGCTCCCGAACAATCGGTATTCACCACAGCAACGGGTGGGTTCGCCCGCCAGGTGCTGGTCCTTAGCTGGGTGGATGCCGCTACCAGCAGTGTTACCCGCCCTTTTTTAACCAAGGTGCTGGCAGCGGCTCAGCTGGACTTGGCCCAAGATGCCCTGTTTGTCGAACTTCCGTTGGATCAGCCGATCGGTTTGCTGGCCGATGTGCGGCAGAAAAAACCGGATCAAGTGCTGGTCTTTGGGCTGCCCGCCGTTCAGTTGGGTTTGAATATGGACATAGTGCCTTACCAGCCCTTTGTTTTTCAACAAATTACGTTTTTGTTTGCCGATGCGCTATCGGTATTGGAAGGTAGCAAGGAGAAGAAAACTGCACTTTGGACAGCTTTGAAAAGTATATTTTTGTGAGCATTGGCACATTTTCCACATTAGCAAATTACTGCACATGAAAGCATACGTTTTTCCCGGCCAGGGTTCACAGGCCGAAGGCATGGGTAAGGCCCTCTACGATGCCAGCCCGGCAGCCCAAGAGATTTTTGAACAGGCCAACGAACTGCTCGGCTGGCGGCTTACCGATGTGATGTTCGAGGGCAGCAAAGAGGACTTAACCCAGACAAAAGTCACCCAACCAGCCGTGTTTTTAGAAAGTATTGTGCGGGCCAAAATCGCGGGTGCGAGTTTCCAGCCAGCAGCGGTGGCCGGTCATTCGTTGGGAGAGTTTACGGCTTTGGCCGCCGCTGGTGCCCTGTCCTTTGAGGATGCCCTGTTGCTGGTCAGCCAACGCGCCTTCGCCATGCAAAAGGCCTGTGAGTTGGTGGACGGCACGATGGCCGCCGTACTGGGCATGGAGGATGCCGCCGTGGAGGCGGTACTGGCCACGTTGGACCAAGAAATAATCGTCGCGGCCAACTACAATTCGCCGGGGCAATTAGTCATCTCCGGCACCCGCACGGGTATTCACCTTGCCGTGGAGAAACTCACCGATGCCGGGGCCAAACGGGTGCTGGTGCTGTCGGTGGGTGGGGCCTTCCATTCCCCGCTGATGCAGCCCGCCCAAGACGAACTGGCACGGGCCATCAACGCTACGCATTTTCGGGTGCCGGTCTGCCCCGTCTATCAAAACGTACACGCCCAGCCGGTGACCGAGCCGGAGGAGATTCGCCGCAACCTGATCGCCCAGCTCACTGCGCCCGTCCGCTGGACACAAATCGTGGAGAATATGGTGGCCCACGGCATCACGGAGTTTGTAGAAGTAGGAAATAGTACGGTGTTGCGGGGCTTAATTCGGAAGATTAATAAGGAGGTGGGGGTGGACTCCCTGTAGCGGCGGGTTCAGCCGCCGATTCGCGGATTTACGGTAAAGTCGGCGGCTGAACCCGCCGGTACGGTCACTTTCCCCGCCCCTGCAATAGAACCAGCACCGTGTAAAACAAGATCTTAAAATCCAGCGACAGCGACATATTTTCGATATAGAGCAGGTCGAAGCGCAGGCGTTGCAGCATTTCATGCACGTTGGAAGCGTAGCCATATTTGACCTGTCCCCAGGAAGTAATACCGGGGCGCACCTTGAGCAGGTGGCGGTAATGCGGATTTTTTTCCAGGATCTGGTCGATAAAGTGCTTGCGTTCGGGGCGGGGACCGACGAGCGACATATCGCCGCGCAGTACGTTCCAGAAATTGGGCAGTTCATCCAGCCGGTACTTGCGCATAACGGCTCCCCAGGCGGTGCAGCGCGGATCGTTGTCCGTGGACAGTTGCGGCCCGGCATTCTCCGCCCCCACGACCATCGAACGGAACTTGAAGATCGTGAAGGGTTTACTGTGCTGCCCGAGCCGCTCCTGACTAAAAAAAATGGGGCCGGGGGAAGATAGCCGGACGCGAATAATGAT
>JAYUXG010000663.1:0-6607 GCA_043753125.1 Saprospirales bacterium
GGTTCAGCCGCCGATAATGTATGCAACGGCGGGTTCAGCCGCCGATAATGTATGCAACGGCGGGTTCAGCCGCCGATGTAACCTGTGCGCGGCGGCTGAACCCGCCGGTACGATCAAATGCGCCGCAAAAGTATGTCAAAACCCGCCGCCATAATAACAACCCTCGAAGATTCTGCGCCCTGGCTCGACCAGCGGCTGATATCGGCCTACTTGCGCACTACATACCGCTGCCTTCCTCCCTATGGTGATAGAGTCTTCGACTTGCGTATTAGGCCAGCGGCACCTTGCCTTCGACGATGGGCTGTCCAAGTGGCAGATCCGACAGTTTGCCTTTGTGACCGCTTGGAACCCCGGCTCTCAACTATTACCGACTGAAGAAAACGAGCATCGCAACCAAGCACTGGAAGTAGAAATATGCCGATTGACCGACCATATACTTTGCGGCTTTGGGATAAGCGACAACCGGCAGTGGTCGCCCGAGGCAAGCTACTGCGCGTTAGACATTTTACCAGAACAGGCCGTAGCACTTGGACAAGCCTTCGGCCAGAATGCCCTTGTTTTTGGACGAAAAGGCGGCGTGCCGGAACTGTGGTGGCTGCCAAGACCTTAATTTTTTTTGAAAAAACCGCCGCTCGTTCGTGCAATTTAGTCGGGCAGTGCATCATTGGTTCGTAGGTTTGTCGCTTAGACTTTCCAAGTTTTTGAAACCAGGAAAGTCTGGTCAAGACCCACCCATCGCTCACTATATTCACACTGAAAATGCCCTATTCTCTTCTTCGCATTCATCATTTATCATTCATCGTTCTGCTGATTATTTTTTTCGCTTGCAATTCGTTTGGCAAGAAAGATCAGTCGGCCACCACTACACCTATTAATGACAAACCAAAAACGGAAATGCCCATGCCTCCCCAGCCCTTCGCGGGCCGTTACCCCGATGACTGGAAAGTAGTGGACAGCCTCGAACGCCAGGGCCTCTACAAAAGCGCGTTAGAAAAAGCAGAAGCCATCCACGCCCGTGCCCGCACTGACCGCAATAGTCCCCAAGTGGTCAAGGCCTTGCTATTTCGGGGTAAATACACCACTATGCTCGAAGAGGACGGTCTCACCAAGGCCATCCAGACCTTTGAGCAGGAAACCCAAGCCGCTGCCCAGCCCGAACGTGCCGTGCTGCAAAGCATGCTTGGCCAGCTATACGCCACTTACTTGCAAAATCAAGCCTGGAAGATTCAAGACCGCACCCCCATCCCCGATGGCGAGGGCGGCGACATCCTGACTTGGTCGGCAGCACAGATAGAACACCACGCGCTGGAATTGTACCAAGCCTCGCTGCAAGACGAAAAATTGCTGCAGAATATGCCGGTCGAAAATTTCCGCGACATCACTACCGCCAGCCAGGGCGATACGGTGAACGGTCAAGTCCTCCGCCCTACCCTATACGACCTGTTGGCCTATCGTGCTCTGGCGCACTTTGCCAATGAACGCAGCTACCTTACCGAGCCAGCCTACAAGTTTAACCTGGATGCCGAAAATGTCTTTGCTCCGGCAGCAGAATTTGTCAAAATAAAATTCGTCTCGCCTGACTCTACGTCGGGCAAATTGCTGGCTATCAACCTGTTCCAACGGGTATTGACCGCCCACTCATCCGAGCGCGACCCGGCGGCCCTGATCGATGCAGACTTGGCCCGTCTGCAGTTCGTCCACAACAACTCGGTGCGCGAAGACAAAGACCGGCTGTATGAAAATGCCCTGGAACAACTGCACAAAAAGCACTACGACCACCCTTCGGATGCGGAAATCGCTTATCGGCTGGCAGAGTACCTGTACAACTTGCAGACTGGCGACAAAGGCAACCAAGCTAAACGCGCAGTCACCGAATGCGAGGATGCCATTCGCCGCCACCCTGGCACCCACGGGGCACAATTGTGCAGACAACTGCTGGAAAACATCCGCGCCGTGCAGTTGAATATTCAAATCGAAGAGGTGTATTTGCCCGAAAGGCCCCTGCTCGTGTCGCTGAACTTTCGCAACCTGGCCAGCGTCTGGGCAAAGGTCGTGCGCGTTCCCGACGACCCGGATATCTGGACCAATATGCCCTACGACCAGAAACTGGATTACCTCAACGGTTTGCAAGGCCTGCAAAACCGCACCTGGAAGATCGCTGACTCCGGTGATTACCAATTGCACCGCACAGAGATCGCCCTCGAGCCGCTGCCGCTGGGCAATTACTGGGTATTGATTTCTACCAACATCAATTTCGACCCTAAAAAAGGCCCCGTCACGTTTGCCAATTTCAACTGCTCCAACCTGGCGGCAGTGCAGTACCAGCAAGAGGGCCTGTCACGTTTTGTGGTGGCCAATCGCCAAACTGGGCTGCCCACAGCCGGAGCAAAACTCGATTTTTTCAGCCGCGATTACAAAAATAACAACCGCCAGCGCTTGGTCGGCACAGCCAACACCGACGCCAACGGGATGGCCATCGCCACACTGCAAAAAGACAGCTACGCGCAGGTACGGGCCTCTCTGGTGGGCGATACGCTCTGGATTGGCCAAGCCCAGCACTACCGCTACGAGCGCGGCGAAGCCCAAGGGAAGCAGGTACGATTTTTCACTGACCGTTCATTATACCGCCCCGGCCAGACTATTTATTTCAAGGGCATTTTGTTCAAAAATAAAACCGATGGGCAGCCGCAAATGATTCCCAATCAAGCGGTTACGGTGCGTTTTCTGGATGTGAACCAACAGGAAAAAGGCCAGTTGAAGTTGCGCAGCAACGAGTTCGGCACATTCAACGGCGCGTTCACCGCACCGAGTAGCGGGCTGACTGGGCAAATGAGCATCCAACTCTTAGACGGCGACGGCACAGCCACTTTCAACGTGGAGGAGTATAAACGCCCAAAATTTGAAGTGACTTTTAAGCCCATTGAAGGTGCCTTCAAACTCGACGAAACGGTGACTGTGCGCGGTCAGGCCAAAGCCTACGCGGGCAGCAATGTGGACGGAGCGCAGGTGCGCTACCGGGTCATCCGGCAGGCGCGTTTTCCATTCTGGGACTACAGCTGGAAACGCTTTCCAAACCCCTGGCGCACTGACGAGATGGAAATCACCAATGGCGAGGCCACCACTGATGCCAACGGGGGATTCGAGGTGAAGTTCACAGCCATTCCCGACCGCACTATCCCCAAAAAAGAGCAGCCAGTGTTCGACTACACGGTCTTCGCCGACGTGACCGATGTGAACGGCGAGACGCGCAGCAGCCAGCAAGCGGTATCCGTGGCATACATCGGCTTGCAGGTGGATTTGGGCGTACCCGCCGAGATAGAGCTGGATTCGCTGCGCCGCGTTACGATCAATACGACCAATTTGGCCAATCAATTCCAGGCCGCCACCGGCGAGATTACGCTGCAACGGCTGGTGGAACCAAAAACGTTTTTCATCAACCGCTACTGGGAACGCCCCGACTTGGCCACCATTCCGAAGGCCAATTTTGAACAAATGTTTCCCGACTATGCCTGGAAGGACGAGGATGACCCCGAAAAATGGGATCGTCAGGACCAGCTCATTTCGTTTCCGTTCAATACGGCCACTTCCAAGACCATCGATTTGAACGGCGGTAAGATACAGCCCGGTTATTATTTACTGCGGCTGAAAACCAAGGATGCCTTTGGACAAGATATTGAAATAAAGCGAGTGGTGCGGGTTTGGGACGATACCAAGCGAGCTACACAATTCGTGACACCGACTGCTGTGCCTGAAAAAACGGTGTTTGCCCCCGGCGAAACCGCCCGCATCTGGTTTGGCGGCAAGCCATCGCCGCTGCACTTTTTCTTTGCCCGCGAACGCAGTGGAAAACTGGAAAACCCGCGCTGGCTGACCGTGAACGGCAGTAGTTCTGTAGAAATTCCTGTGGCTGAAAATGATCGGGGCGGCATTTCTAGCACCTATTTCACGGTCAAAAACAACCGCATCTACACCTCCACTGTGGCCCTCTACGTGCCGTGGACGAACAAAGAACTGACGATCACCTACGAGACCTTCCGCGACAAGCTCGCGCCGGGGGAACAAGAGGAGTGGCGCATCAAGATCAGTGGCCCCAAGAAGGACAAGGTGGCCGCCGAGATGGTCGCCGCGATGTACGATGCCTCGCTCGACCAATTTTTGCCGCATAATTGGGAGCAAATCTATTTCCCGGTGCAAAACGCGGAAGTCTTTCTGAATGCCTCAAATTTCGGCCAAAGCAATGGAGAACTGCGCTACGACCGGGAATATGGCGCGGGCCAGCCAGTGCGCACGTATCGGGAGCTGGACTGGTTCAACTTTCCTTTCTACGGCGGCGGTCGCCTCCAATATCGCAGCCGGGCGATGGCCGAGGCGGCCCCTATGTCTCAAGATATGTCGGCGGCCCCAGCCGGAGGTGCGGTGGAACAAAAGAAACAAATGCCGCTGACTTCGGAGGAGGTTCGAAATATGTCAACCCAAGAGGCTAACGCGATTATGAATACTACGGTTGCTGGGATAGCTACGCAGAAGGAGAATAAACCCGCCGCCCCAGTACCCTTCCCCTCCCCTATCCGCACCAATCTCCAGGAAACTGTCTTCTTTTTCCCCGAACTGCGTACCGACGCCGAAGGCAACGTGATCGTGAAGTTCAAGATGAATGAGGCCCTCACCCGCTGGAAGTTCCTGGCCTTTGCCCACACCAAGGAACTGCAACAGGCCCTGTCGATAAAAGAAGTGGTGACCCAGAAAGAGTTGATGATCCTGGCCAATGCCCCGCGTTTCTTGCGCGAGGGCGACGAGATGGAATTTTCAGCCAAAGTCAGCAATCTCTCCCAACAGGCATTGACTGGCACCGCCACGCTTAGTCTGCTGGATGCCAGCACGTTGCAACCCGTGGAGGCCGATTTCGGCATCGCCGGGGCGGGCCGCACGGCTACGTTCACGGTGCAACCTGGCCAGTCCGCGCCGCTGGCTTGGAAGATCAAAGTACCCGCTGGAAAAGTGAACGGTTTAACCTGGCAAATTTTTGCAGATGGCAAAAAATTCCGCGACGGCGAGGAAAGTACCATCCCAGTGGTGACCAACCGAATGCTGGTCACCGAAACGCTGCCGATCACCGTACGCGCTGGCCAGACCAAGAGCTTTGTTTTTGACAACCTGAAAAACGACTCGAAGACGCTGGTGTCGCAGCGGTACACGCTGGAGTTTACGTCCAATCCCGTCTGGTACGCCGTGCAGTCGCTGCCCTACCTCATGGAGTACCCACACGAGTGCAGTGAGCAGATTTTCAGTCGTTTCTATGCCAATACTCTCGCTTCGAGCGTGACCCAACGGCTGCCAAGCATCCGACGTGTCTATGATCGTTGGAAAGGCACCGCAGCTATGAAATCTAATCTCTCGAAGAATCAAGAATTAAAAACGGCTTTATTAGAGGAAACGCCCTGGGTGCTGGATGCCCAAAGTGAGGAACAACAGAAGCAGAATATTGCCCTGCTATTCGATCTCAACCGCATGGCCGACGAACAGGAACGCGCCCTAAACACCCTCAACGAGCGGCAAAACGGCGATGGCAGCTGGCCGTGGTTCCCCGGTGGACGCGGCGATTGGTACATCACGCAGTACTTGGTAGAGGGATTTGGGCATTTGCAGCAGCTGGGGGCCTTCGATGCCAAAAAAGACCAGAACAGCCAGCAGATGTTGGATAAAGCGGTACGTTTTTGCGACGCTAAAGTCGCGGAACAATATCGCGAACTAGAAAAACTAGTAGTGGCGGGCAAAGCCAAATGGGAAGACGACCACTTGGACGGGCTGACCATCCATTATTTGTACGCTAAATCATTTTTTAAAGGCGATAAGCCCGGTAAGGAACAGACTTACTATCTTGACCAGGCTGGAAAATATTGGCTGGGGAAAGGTTTATATCAAGAAGGACTTTTGGCCCTGGCCCTGCACCGTGCCGCTCGCCCGGAGGCTGCCAAGATCGTGGCTAGTCTGCGCGAACGCGCGACCATGAAAGAAGAACTGGGGATGTACTGGCCCAACGACTGGGGTTTCTACTGGTACCAACTCCCGGTGGAGACGCAGGCCCTGATGGTGGAGGTGTTCAGCGAAGTGGCCCAGGACCAGAAAGCCGTGGAAGAACTGCGCATCTGGCTGTTGAAAAACAAGCAGACCAACCGCTGGGAAAGTACCAAGGCCACCGCCGAAGCTGTCTACGCGCTGCTGCTCGGCACAGGCCAGCCCACCGCCGCCAACTGGCTGAACAATACGAAAACAGTACAGGTGAGTTTAGGCGGCAAGTCCTTGCAGCCCAACGAAGTAGAACCCGGCACGGGCTATTTTAAACAGGCTTGGGAAGGTCCGAAAGTGCAGAAATCATGGAGTGACATCAAGGTGGAAAATCCCAACTCCAACATCGTCTGGGGGGCCGCTTACTGGCAGTACTTCGAGGATTTGGACAAGATCAAGAATTTCCAAAAGACGCCGCTGACCATCGTGAAGCAGCTCTACAAAGAGGTGAACAGTCCAACCGGCCCAGTACTCACGCCGCTCAATGAAGGCGCGAAATTAAAACCCGGCGACCGACTCAAAGTCCGCGTCGAAATCCGGG
>JAYUXG010000664.1:0-6603 GCA_043753125.1 Saprospirales bacterium
GCTGCCGCCCACTAGTGGTACCCATGACCAGGCCCTTCAACAGCAGGTGCGCTTGTATCCGAACCCGGCGACCGGGGAGACTCGTATTTTTACCGGCGATTTGGAGGTGGAACAGCTAAAAGTGGTGAATTCTCTGGGCCAGATGGTCTATGCTGCGGTGCCGGGCAGTGGGCAGGTGCAACGTCTGTCGGTGGCCGGGTGGACCGCTGGCCTGTACATCGTACGCTTGCAAACGATGCAGGGAATAGTGGAGAAAAAACTGATGGTGCGTTGATAAGCAAAAGGGGAGACAGGCAGTAAAAATCACTGCTTTTCGGGCCTATAAATGACGAAATGGTCGAGTGGCCACTGTATTTGCCAATAGGCAAAACCGTTTCATGCCACGGCTGTTTGAGAGTTTGATGGGTCCAGCTCATCAAAGAGAGGCAAATGAGATTTTTCTCAACATTCTCCACCCCTTGGCTCCATGACCCAACTGCAAGTTTTTGAATTCAACCCCTTGGCAGAAAATACCTATTTGCTCTACGATGAAACGGGTGAATGCGCTATTTTCGATCCTGGTTGCTACACGGCAACCGAGCGGGCCACGCTGAAAAATTTCATTGACCAGCGACAACTTCGCCCAGTGCGGCTCATCAACACGCATTGCCACTTGGATCACGTATTTGGCAACAAATTCGTGGCCGATACTTGGGGCCTGGGGTTGGAAATCCACCGGGACGAGCTGCCTGTGTTGGAACGCTACCTGGCCGCATCGCAGATGTATGGCTTGTTTCAAGCGGAACCGTCGCCCTTGCCCAGTGCTTTTCTGGAAGCAGGTACAGTGCTCGCCTTCGGCAATACACGCTTGGAAATGCTATTCACGCCCGGCCATTCCCCGGCCAGCCTTTCGTTCTACTGTCGGGAGGGAGGCTTCGTGCTGGCGGGCGACGTGCTGTTTTTGGAGAGCATTGGTCGCTACGATCTGCCCGGTGGCAACTTTGACGTCCTTCTGCAAAGCATTCGTAGCCAACTTTTTACGTTGCCGCCAGAGACTTTGGTTTATTCCGGTCATGGCCCCGCCACCACCGTCCGGCACGAGATGGAGTACAACCCATTTCTTTGATAAACGGCAAAAGGCAAAAAAGCAAAGAGCCAGCCGTAGCTCCGCTACATACTCAAACTATATGCTAACGTTCCTGCCATTCCCGGCGGATGGCGTAGTTTTGCCATTGATAAGCCCTGTTTTTCAAACTATCTATGACCAATGCTATCATTCGCCGCGTCATTGTGCTGGGCGCGGTGTCCATCCTCAGCTTGCTTTCGGTGCAGACCTACTGGATACTGCGTACTTGGGACTTGCAGGAGCGGGAGTTCAACCGCAAGGTCAACCAGGCCATGCTGGATGCGGCCAACGAATTGAGCCGGATCAAGGGTTTTACCTTGCCCACGGTGAGTTTTGTACGGCAGTTGTCGTCCAATTACTGGGTAGTGAACATCAATAACGTGTTCGAGGCCGACGATCTGGAATACTGTCTGGATGCGGCTTTTCAGATGCAAAGCCTAAAAGAAAACTATGAGTATGGCATTTTTGACTGTTCCAGCGACCAGATGGTGCGGGGCAAACTGGTCAAATCGAACGACCCCACTCGTGCGCCCCTGGCCGAACCTTTGCCGAAGCACTATGAGTCGGATTTTATCTATTACTTTGGCGTCCGTTTTCCTGACCGGGAAGTCAATATACTGAACAATATGTGGATCGTGGTAATGTTCAGTGCCCTGATGCTCATTACCATTGCTTTTTTTATCTACTCTATGTTCGTCATTTTGCGCCAGAAGCAGCTCTCCGAGCTACAACGGGATTTTATCAACAACATGACTCACGAGTTCAAGACGCCCATTTCGACGATCAATATTTCGACGGACGTTTTTTTGCAAAATGAAAAAATAAAGGAGGATGTGCGGCTGAACCGTTATGCGGGCATCATCAAAGAACAGGTTATGCGGTTGAATACGCAGGTGGAAAAAGTACTCCAACTCGCCAAAATCGAGCGCAACAACATCGAGCTCAGCCAGGAAACCTTGGACTTGGCCGACCTGATCCGCAGTATTTCGCCGTCCATAGAATTGAAGGTCAACGAAAAACAGGGCACATTACACCTCGATCTGAATGCTCCCCACAGTACCATCCGGGCCGACCGCATCCACCTGACCAATATATTGCACAATCTGGTGGACAATGCGGTCAAATATAGTAAAAGCATACCGGAGATACGTATTGGGCTGCGCAATGAAGGTCGCCGCTTGGTATTGAGCGTCAGCGACAACGGTATGGGCATCCCCAAGGAACACCAGAAACGGGTCTTCGACAAATTTTACCGGGTGCCGACGGGCAATGTCCACAACGTAAAAGGCTTCGGCTTGGGCCTGTTCTACGTGAAAAGTATGTGCCAGGCGCATCGCTGGAAACTCACCTTAAACAGCGAACCAGGCCAAGGGACACAAATCTCGATTACCATGCCGACTGGTTGATTTGGTTACTGGTTGATTGGTTAAGGGTAACGCAATGTGGTTTAATAGAATGGTTTTATAACGGACTGGCAATCAAAGTTTTCTCAACCCTTTAACATTCTCAACCTCTCAACTTTTATTATAATAGAACCCCTGTCTTAGGGATGGATGGTTAGAGCAGGGCAAAAAACCAGCGCATTTAAATTTCTTTTTGCAAAAAATGACGAGCCATACTTTCCCGCTAGCCGATTACCAGATTCACCTCGGCCCACTAGCCGACACACTCCCAGCCTGGCTGCGTGATCGCCAGTATTCCTCCATTTTTGTCATTACCGACGAAAACACGCACGCCCACTGCTTGCCCTATCTCGATGTACTGCTTCCCGTAGGGGTAGCCCCCCCTAGCCCCCCCGTAAAGGGGGGGGACGGCATCGAGCGTATGGATGCGACTACAGTGGGTAATAAAAATACGGCGGAGTGGGTACTATCTCCCCCCCTGATGGGGCGGCGGGGGGGGGCTTCCGCTACGGGGAGGCCAAATGTCACCATTCTTCCCCCCGGCGAAACCTTCAAAAACCTCACCACCTGCGAACAAGTCTGGCAAGCGATGCTCGAAGCCAATCTAGACCGCAAAGCATTGGTCATCAACTTGGGCGGGGGCGTAGTTGGCGATTTGGGCGGGTTTTGCGCGGCCACTTGGAAGCGTGGCATGGACTTTATCCAAATCCCCACCACCTTGCTTTCGATGACCGACGCGGCCATTGGCGGCAAATTGGGCATTGATTTTCAAGGACTTAAAAATGTGGTCGGCGTTTTTCAAAACCCAGCGGCGGTATTTGCAGACCCGGTTTTTTTGCAAACTTTGCCCGAACGTGAGCTGCGAAGCGGCTTTGCGGAAGTCCTCAAACACGCCCTGCTTGGCAACCCGGCATTGTGGCGCAACCTGGAGGCATTGCCCAATTTGGAAGATGCCCCTTGGATGGCCATCCTGCGCTCGTCCATCGCGGTCAAGGTCCACGTAGTCACCGAGGACCCGCACGAACAGGGCCTGCGGATGCTGCTCAACTATGGCCACACCATCGGCCACGCCGTGGAAAGCTACTTTTTGAAAGGCCCTTTCCCGCGTACCCACGGCGAGGCGATCGCGCTGGGCATGATCTGCGAAAGCTGGCTGGCACGCACTGCCTCGCCCAATGGCCACAATCGCCTGGCCCAAGTCATCACCCTCCTTGCCGCGTCTTTTGCCCACGACCCAATACCAACGGCGGCGTTCCCCGAAATCTGGGCTACTATGCAGCAGGATAAAAAAAACGTGGCGGGCGCGGTGCGCTTGGCAGTGCCGGGCGAGGAACCATACTCGATGCTGGTGCTGGAAACCGATGCGGCGGCGGTGGCCGATAGTCTGGCGTTTTACAACGGGCTGGTATGAATTTGTCAATAGATGTACGCAGTAAACACTAATTTTGCCAAAAAAACAAGCGTTATGGGTGTTGAAATTAGATTCCCGCTGACCCGTCTGGAGATCGCCGAAATGTTCGGTACTGACCTCGCACGCTTCCCGGCCACGTTCGAGGAATACTGGGAGATCGTAAAAGAGGCAGAATACACTGCGGATTTTTATCAAAATGAAATCATTATCCCCATGAGCTATGAATCCAATAACCACAGTAAGATGGCTGTAGAAATTTCCTTTTTATTAAAAGGATTTTTTCGGAGCAGTAGGGAGTATGAAGTACACAACAGTGATCGTCTCTTATACTTTCCTGATTGCAAGGAAGATGGAGCAGTTTTCAATCCCGATGCTTCCGTAATACGCTTGCCACGCCAACCGTTTGAATATCAAAAGGGCTTCGATGCGGAAACTACGCCGGAAATTATATTGGAAATACTCTCCCATAGTACCCAGCACTACGATTATGCCATAAAACTCCCTTGCTACAAGAAGCATCCGACGGTGCAACAGGTAATTTTTATTAGTAGCCTGTATATTTTTGCCACGGTGTGGAGTCGTCAAGGCGACACAAATCTTTGGATTAACACTGATTATGACCAAGCAGACGACACTTTTTTAATTTACCAGCAAGCAGTTCGATTGGGCGATTTGTACACCGATGTTGATTTAGGAGAGTAATTGGTACACTGTAAATTAAATTTCTGAGGATGCGAGTATTTGAGTATTTGACCAAACTATTGACAATCAGGTAATTGATCAAATACTCGCATTCTCAAATACTCAAAATAACTTAAATTATGGTGTAATTGGTATCAACCCTTATAAATCCTCATCAACCTGCCCCGTGTACACACAAGACGACCAACGCTCCCTCTACGAACTTTCCAAAAAACTGCTGTACACGCCCCAAGCCACCATGTTCGAGGCGGATGAAGCGGAACGGCGCACCAACGAACTGCGGCAGGCCATCCACTACCACGAGTGGCGGTACTACGTGCAAAACGATCCCGTAGTGAGCGACTTCGAGTACGACCAGCTTTACAAACAGCTCGAAGCCTTGGAAGGCCAGTACCCGGAACTGCGCACCGCCGACTCTCCTACCTGCCGTGTCGGGCAAGACCTGACCGAAAATTTTGCGCAGGTGGCCCACTTGGTACCCATGCTTTCCCTAGACAACTCTTACGATGCCGAAGACCTGAACGACTTTGACGAGTCGGTCAAGAAACTGGGCAAACTGGATAAGGAGGCAGCGGTGGAGTATTGTGTGGAACCAAAATTTGACGGCGGCACCATCGTACTGCTCTACGAAAACGACCGCTTAGTGCGGGCTGCCACGCGCGGCAACGGTTATCTCGGCGACGATATCACCGCCAATATGCGCACCCTGCGCTCCATTCCATTACAGGCAAATTTCTCTAAATACGGTATTCAAAAAGTCGAACTGCGTGGGGAGGCCCTGATTCGCAAGGACATTTTTGAAAAAATGAACCGCCAGCGGCAGGCCACTGGCGAGGTGCTGTTTGCCAACCCGCGCAATGCCGCCACGGGTGCCCTCCGCATGAAAGACCCCAGCGAGACCGCCCGCCGCGGCCTCGAAGCCTTTGTCTATCAAATGGGCTATGCGGTGGACAGTCAAGGCCTCAATGTGTTGGACCAGTTCCAATCGCATGAAGACAGCATCCAGTTGCTGCGTACCCTGGGGTTCAAGGTGCCCGCTGACCGACCGGCGGCCAATCAATCCCTGGCCGAGACCAGAACCTGCGCCGACATCGCGGAGGTGATCTCGTTTTGTACCGCCTGGCAAGTTTACCGCGACGACTATGGCTACGAGGTAGACGGTATGGTGGCCAAGGTCAACAATATTGATTTGCAAATACGTTGTGGTTCCACCAGCCACCACCCACGCTGGGCCATTGCTTTCAAGTTTAAAGCGCGGCAAGCGACTACCCGCCTCCGTGATGTTGAGTTTCAGGTTGGCAAAACCGGAGCCATCACGCCCGTTGCCAAGCTCGAACCCGTGCCACTGGCAGGCGTGACGGTGTCCAACGTGAGTTTGCACAACGAGGAATTCATCCGTGCCAAAGACCTGCGCATCGGCGACCAAGTGCTGGTGGAGCGGGCCGGCGACGTCATTCCCTACATTGTGAAGGCGCTGGCCGAGCTCCGCGATGGCACCGAACAGCCGATCTTGTATCCACGTCAGTGTCCGGTCTGCCACTCCGAACTGGTGAAGCCCGAGGACGAGGCTATCTGGCGCTGCGAAAACGCCGAGTGTGAGGCTCAGGTCATGCAGCGCATGATTTTCCACACTTCCAAGCACGCCATGGACATCGAAGGCATGGGCGAAAGTACCATCGAGCGTTTCTACAAATTGGGCTGGCTACGCTCTATTGCCGACATCTATCAACTTGATTACGAGGCAATTGCCAAACTGGAGGGTTTTGGCCGAAAATCGGCCGATAATATGTTTGCCGCTATTGAGGCCGCTAAGCAACAGCCGATCTACCGGCTGCTGCATAGCCTGAGCATCCATCACCTGGGGCGCAAAGGTTCGCGCTTGATCGCCGCCGAGGTCGGCCACGTGCTTGATCTGCAAAAATGGGACTTGGAGAAATATCAGACCATTAAAGAAGTCGGCCCGGTGCTGGCCCGCAACGTGT
>JAYUXG010000665.1:0-6595 GCA_043753125.1 Saprospirales bacterium
ATCAAGCCAGTTGCAAATTCGACCTCCTGCGCCGCCGCATCCACCACCAACCACCGCCTACTACCACTGCGCCCATCAATGCCGCTGGCCACCAGGGAGTACGCGCTACGGGCGCGGCGGGCAAATCCATAGGGCGCACGTCGCCAGTGACCATGAGGCCGGCCCAATAGTACGGGGCGGTGGTCTCTTCGTGGTTGGGATTCCGGAGGAAATCAATTTTCGCCAACCGGAGGGCTTCGTCCTTCGATTTACCCGCTTGCAGGTATTTGAAAAATGCCTCCACGATGGCCGGGCCAGTATCCTCGTGCAAGCGCCAGAGACTCATCACAGTGCAGGGTACGCCAGCGGCGGCAAAGGCCCGGGCCAAGCTGTACACGCCCTCGCCCTTGTTCAATTTGCCAAATCCAGTGTGACAGGCACTCAATACGGCCAAGTCGGCATGCAGTTGCATGACCTGCAATTCGTTGGCAAACAAGATGTTGTCGTCCGCATTGTTTGTAGTGGGGTTGCCAAACAGCAAGCGCGCCAGCTCCGGGTGCTGATCATCGGCGAAGCCGTGCATAGCCAGCAGCAGCACCCGGCAATTGGGAGCCGTTAGGCGAAATTGTGCCTCGGTGGCCTCTTCGCCATAGTAGGCTTGGCCGCCCACGAGCCGATGTACCTTACGTACTTCGGCCAGGGTGCTTTTCACGTCGTAGACTTGATCGCGGAACACATTCGTGGTATCCTGTTGCCAGCGTTGCGGGTCGTACGATGGTGCAAAGCCGCCCAATACGTAGCGGGGTCGGGTTTCGTGGGCGTGTTGGCGGCTGAGCGACTGCTGCATACCGAGTAAAGTAGCGGAATAGGCGTAGCCAACGTTGTAATCCATCAGTAGCCAGGGAAGTTGCGCCCAGCCGTCGTTGGATGGTTTGCTCTGGCGAAGCAGCGTTTCAAAGGGCACAAACACCAGGGCATCGTCCGGCACCAGCAAAAGACTGTGCATATTGGGGGAAGCGGCCAGTTCCGGAGCCAGCAGTAGTTGGTACAGATCGGTCGCTATTTGTCGAAACTGCTGATCGCGAGTAGTGTCCAGATGTTCGCTCCAAGTGGTGGGGTATTCGGCAAAAAACCGCACATTTTCGCGAAAGCCAGTTGGCAACGGCTCTCGCCGCCAAGTGAAATGGCCTGCCGCATCCAGCCAGAAAACGTAGAGGTGCGTATCGGTGAGGTAATAATCCACCAACGCCTGATCGGGACGCAACAGGGCTGGTACATCGCGCACTTGCAGGAAACTGATTTCGTCGGACAGGTGGGCAAAGTCCGGAAAATCGCGGCGCAGCTGCTCCACAAATTCTTCCTGGGTATGCTTCAGAATAAGCAGTTCATTTTTCCATTGCTCCACTTTGGCGTGGTCAGGCTGTGCTTTCTGGCTCTCCTCGGCGGCAATCTGCTGTTCGTACCAGGACGCCCGCACCCGCAGTTCGTCGTCGCGACGGCGAATGGGCGCAGGTAATTGATACTCGGCCTGGGCGCGGGCCAAACTTTGCACCAGCAGCATCCCCCGCGCTTGTTCGGTGAGCTGGAACGCCCGTTCTGCATAGATGGGCTGGTGGGTCTGGTCGTAGAGCTGCCAGGCAATACCGACGGCGGTATCGAAGCGTTTGCGGCTCTCGCCGAGGGCCAACAGCGACGAGGATTCGTAGGCGTGGGTAGCCCGGAGCTTGGCTTCCACGAGGGGAATGAGCTCGTAGCAGGCTAATGCCGGGTCGAGTTTGCCCAAAGCCCGGAAAGCGGCCGCTTTGCCGAGTAGTCCCTCAATGATGGTATTTTCCGCATAAAACTGCGTTGCGAGGGGCTGTTCGTCGGCAGAATGAGGCTGGAATTCGCGGAGTACACACTGTAGGGCCTGTTGAAAGGCTTGTAAAGCGGCTTGTGGTTTTTGTTGCCGCAGGTAGAAGTTGCCGAGGTTGGCGTATGATTTTCCCACTTCACGCCGGTACGGTGTTTTCCAACAGATGATTTCGTTGTTTATCGCTTGCCGATAGTTGCTTTCCGCTGGTTGGTAGTTGCCGATCGAATCCTGGACGGTACCCAGTGCGGCGTAATAGCCTGCCCAATAGTATTCCTGGGCGGTTTCTTCGGTGGTCAATTTTTTGATCAGACTGGGGCACTCTTGTAAGGCGAGCTGGGCCTTTTCCGGTTTGCCCAAATTCAGGTAGGCTCGTGCCTCACAAATGCGGGTAGTCGCCAAAATTTTGTCGGAAAGCCCGTGCGCCAAACCAGCCTGGACCACTTCCACCGCCTCTTGGTTCTTGCCCACATCGACCAGCACAATGGCCAAGTCACCGTACCGGCCAATATTGGGCTGGTTATATTTTTCCCCATAGGCAATGCCGCGTCGAAGCAGGTTCTCTGCCCGCTCGTAATCGCCGAGCCGTGTGTAAAGGTTGCCTAATTGGTGATAAAGGTGGCCAGCGATGCCATTGTTGTGTTCATGAAGTTGCCGGACGTAGATATCATAGCACTGCTCATACTGTTGGGCGGCACCTAACAAGTCAGCAATAAACCGCCGCGAAATATGGCCTTTGATGAGATAAATCCGGGCGTAGGCCTCCCACTCTGGTGTGGTGAGCGGCGGCCTGCAGTAGTCGTGCAACGCGGCATCCAAATAGGCTTGCGCAGCAAAAGGTTGTCCCATGTTGGAGGCCCAACACCGGGCTATGGTGGCATGACTCTCGAGCCACCGGGCCAGCAGGTCCTGCGATTGGAATAGCTGTAGGGCCTGCTGGTATAGCCGATGGGATTCCATCGGCTGTTTGTTTTCCAGCGCGGTACAAGCCCTTTCCACCAGCTGCTCCGCCGCAAGTGAGTCGGATTGACCAACGGCGGCAGTTATTTTGAGGAAAAACAGGAGGATTGCTGCTTTCTGCCACATGGTAGGTAAATTGCTAAATTGCCATACTCGGTTGGTGTAGAGGGGTTTAGTGGCGAAACTTTACAGGTCTTAAAAGCAGCCTTTAACTCTGCGACCGGCGGAAAATCTTCCTGATCACAAAAAGGACTGTGGAGGCTATAAAGAGAAACAACCACACCAACCAGTTGAGCGGGCAGGTGGAAGGTCCGTCCCGACAACAGATACCCTTGCCATCCACCGTAAAATGGGTGGAATCAATTGAGAAGTTTAGGTGGCATTCCGGGCGGTCGTCGATGGCTCCCGAAAAGACCACACAAGACTCCACCGGCTGCTGGGGACTGTTGTGCCATAGTGACCGTACCCCATCGCAGTTGGTTTTTGCGGTAAATTCGATGGCGACGCACTCGCTCTCATGGGCTTCGGGCAGTACCCCCACAATAATCTCGTTCGAGGTGAATTGCCAGGTTTGACCATTGTGTACCTCATGGATGATCGAAGGGGACAAAGCCTTGAAATCATGAAAATTGGTCGAATAGCGAATGGATACCATTTCGGAATCTACATTGGCCTGGCCCTTGTTGCACATTTCCAACCGGAACCGGACCTCATACTCCCCCGCAACGCCGCTGGGCTTGATGTCTTCCACCGTCAATTGATTGGGGTCAAAAGTGACCTGATAAGCAAGTGGGTATTCGTCAATGGCTTGTATATATTGTGGACCTTCAGACCGTACATTGTCGGAAATATAGTCCGGATTGTCCGTGCGCCTGTTTTCGTTGTCCAGGGTGTTGATCGGAGTACCCAACGAAAGGCCCTGCGACAGCCGGACCAGCAGCGAGTCCAACGCCGCGTTCTTAACCGGTTCCCGGCCGGTGAGTACGACGAGAAAATTCATCAGCGTGTCCTTGGGCGTAAAAGCAGAATCGGCTTGCAGGATGGGGAAAAACCTTTTTTCCAGAAAATCGGCGGGCAAATCCCCAGCCACGGCGGTCTCTGCGGGGAAATAAATGACATCCCGGAACTTCTTATGCAGCTCTGAAAAAACGTTCGTAAAAGTAATGCCATCCACCGAGCCCGACTTGGTCAATTCCCGCGAATCGTAGGACTTGATCTTGCCAGCATTGAGCTTGCCATCGAAGTACAGTGGCAGTTCGGTGTCGGTATGCTTCAAAATGGGGAAATCCGATCGGTGTCGGCTGCGGGCGGGATCATGCACATCAATCACGCCGTTGTAAAAGAAATATACGCCCGACGACTGTTTGGCCCGGGCGTAAGAAATAACAAAGGCGGTCAGGTTCTTTTTACGGATGGCGTGGTTGGAAATTATATCGATCCCGCCCTCATTGCCCTTTAGCAGCCGGGGCGTAAAGGCGGTGGGCGTACTCGCCGGAGTCAGGGTGTTATTGACCTGCATGACCGCCTGTTTCGGCCAATCGTTGTTACTGTATTTGCCGGTCAGGTAAGTGGTGACTTGATAATTTCCCGGCTTGGCATAGTTGTACGGGGGAGGCGTGCGCGATTCCGCGTCGGTGTACGTGTCTGGAAATTGCAGAAAATTGCCGTCGCCCATGATCCAAAAACCCTTGAAACGGCGCGGAGAGTCATGGGGGGTAGTCGGGTTGAAAGGCAGATTAAGGGGATCGCCCGGCAAATTGGTTACCACGGTCAGCCGCACCGGATTGGCAGAAGCGCAGTTAGTCAGACTGCCTGGACAGGCATTGGCACCCACGTTGTCCAGCACTTGAATACGTTGTGCCAGGAGCAGGCTATTGACCAAAAATAATAAGAAGATTGTCCCAGAGGTTTTTCCGCTGATCATACTGATTGTTTTCTCGTTTAATGCACTGGAAGGTAGAGTCGTGAACGCTTTGCCCGGCGTAAATAGTACAAAAAATAATTTTTCCGTCGGCTGGTGTTAACATTTTGACAAGTACTGGCATTAAACCCTGAATCGCCGCTCTACTTTTGTCCCTTTCACCCGCACTTGACGGTGCTGCTAACAAGGACAACCGGATAAGATGGCTTCCATAACTGACGAACTCGGCGATTTTGGCCGAGACCCGAACCACGGGGCGGCAACGCTGTACCAAACGTGCCTACCCAAATTTTTGCGCTGGGCAAAAGAGTCCAGCCGTTTGCCAGAAGATGATCTGCGCGATATTTTTCAGAACGCAGTCATCATTATGATGCTGAACTTAGAGTCCGGGCGACTCACCCAACTGGTTGGGACGCTCTGTACCTACGTTTTTGGTGTCTCCAAAAACCTGATCCAAGCCTTCCGGCGAAAGAACGCCCGCACCGATTTGCCGGGCGACCTGCCAGAAGGAAAGAATGGAGAAACGGAAATCAGCAGCGAAGAACGCCTGATTCAGGAACAGGAGAAGGAGCAGCTGTGGGGGTCGGTGAACGCGCTGGGAGAACCTTGCCGCGCTATCCTGCACCTGACCTACGTGGAAGGGATGACCGGACAGGAGATCGCTGACGTGCTGGGCTACGCCAGTGCCGATGTGGTGCGCCAGCTGCGCAAACGTTGCCTGGATCGGTTGAGAAAGTGAGAGAGAGGTGAGAATGAGAAAAATGTGAGAGAGTGAGAGGCTTGGAGGGTATTGGCTATCGGCTGGTAAGCCCGCTCTAAATTTTTTCAACCCGCTAAACCTTTTTATAAACTGCCCTAAACCTTTTTACCCGCCGCAGCCTTTTCAGGCGAAGGCTGGCTACACCAAATACCACGTCTCCACCACATTTTTTACAATCCACTTAATCCGCCGCATGATATGGACAATAAAGCCGACCTCCTTTTAGAACTGTACTTCGCCAACGCACTCTCGCCAGCGGAGGCTACCGAATTCCGGCAATTGCTGGCTACCGACCCGGTGTTGCGCCAGGAATTCGACTGGCAACAAGGGCTGGCGAACGCCCTGAAGACCCAAACTTTGCGCGATGGCCTCCAGGACGACACGTTGCACCAAGCTGCTGTGCCGCGCAAACCCACTATCCACCGCCGACTGTTTATGGTGAGCTTGGCTGCCGCTGCTTCCATCGCCCTCTTAATAGCGGCCTTCTTATTTTTCACCGGCAACCCAGTGGAAGATGCCCTGGCCACCAACCTGGTCCACTACCCCAACCGCATGGATTTCAGAAGCCTGGGCGGTCCGGAAGCGGGCCAGGAGGTGCCACCTGCGGCCGTGCGCCAGGCTTTTGCCCTCTACGACGACAGCACCAACTACCACCGGTCTGCCGAAGCATTGGGCAGCATCGTGCAGCAATACCCCGACCGGTTGGCCTACCGCTTTTACTACGGCTATGCCCTGCTGCGCGACAAACAGTATGGCTTGGCCATTGCCAATCTTCTGCCCGTCGCCACGGCAGACAGCAATGCCTTTCAGGCCGCTGCGCAGTACCACTTGGGCCTGGCTTACGCTGGCAACAAGCAATATGCCCCCGCTCGAACCACGCTCCAACAATTCTTGGGGGCACCCAACACCCTGCGGAAGTATCATGCCGGGGCGGAGTCGGTGTTACGGGCTTTGCCGAAGGAGTGATCAAATAAGTCAGCAAATGCCCGCCCATCATTCATCATTTATCGTTCCTCATTCAAATTACCGCACCACCGCCAAAGACCGCATCACCCCCTCGCCCCCGCCCGTGCGGATGCGCAAAAAGTACAGCCCTGCCACGTAGCGCGACACATCCAGCGGC
>JAYUXG010000666.1:0-2677 GCA_043753125.1 Saprospirales bacterium
CGTAGGGCGGACGGTTCCCGACAGGATGACAAACCCATTTTAGTTGTTCAAATCCTCTAGCAGCACCGATACAAGTTCCCCCTCCTGTCGGCCCGGATACACTGCCAAAGCGTTGGCCAAACAGTCCATTGCCCTTTCCAAGTCGTTGATATTCAACACATAAGCAAAACGCACTTCTTGCCGACCAGCACCCGGTGTAGCGTAGAAACCGGTACCAGGGGCCAGCATGAGGGTCTGATTATGGTAAGAAAAATCTTCCAACAGCCAGCGGCAAAAACGGTCGGCATCGTCGATCGGCAACTTGGCGAACACGTAAAACGCACCCTCCGGCAGGTAGCACACCACACCCGGCATAGCCTGTAAACGAGCGTACAACACATTGCGGCGATGGCGATATTCCGCTTTGACGGTCTCAAAATAAGATGCTTCGGTTTGCAGAGTCGCCTCCGCGAAAATCTGTCCGAAAGTGGGGGGACTCAAGCGCGTCTCCGCGTATTTATTGATGGTGGCCAGCAAACCTTGGTTGCGCGAAAGCACAGCTCCCACACGGGCACCGCAGGCACTATACCGTTTGGACACCGAGTCCAGCACGACCACGTGTTCGTCCAGGCCCGGCAACTGCAAGGCGGAAAAAAACGCGGCATCTTCGGGGTAACAGAACTCCCGGTACACCTCGTCAATAATCAGGTACAGGTCGCGTTCAAGCACCAGTTCGGCCAGTGCGCGCAGGGTGCTTTCCGGATAAAATGCCCCCGTCGGATTGTTCGGATTGCACAGCAAAATACCTTTCACCTCCGGCGTAAGTGCCCGCTGAAAATCGGCGATGGTGGGCAGCGCAAAACCCTGCTCAATGGTCGTGGTGATGGGCTTAATCTGTACGTCGGTCATGCCAGCGAAGCCCAGATAGTTGGCATACAACGGTTCCGGGGAAAGCACGTAATCGCCCGCGTCGAAGCAAGCCAACAAGGTAAAAAGGATGCCTTCGGAGGCCCCGGAAGTCACCAGAATTTCGTCGGGCCGAATGTCGATGCCAAAGTTGCGGTAGTAGGCGGGCAGTTTTTCGCGGTAGGAAGCGTAGCCGTTGGAAGGGCTGTAGGCCAATATGTTGAAGTCGAAACGGCGCACCGCCTCGAGGGCCGCCGGTGGGGTCAGTATGTCGGGCTGCCCAATGTTCAGGTGATATACTTTTTTTCCGGCCTTTTTGGCCTGTTCAGCAGCGAAGGCCAGTTTGCGGATGGGCGAACTATGGGCTGTTTCTCCCCGGTTGGATATTTTTGGCATAACGTTTTTGTTCAAAAGGCAACCAAAGAACCGCGTAGCGGTGACATTTCTGTAAAAGCCCGCAAAGGTACAGGTTTAACGCGAAAACTCAGGGCAACACCCGGTCCTTGCGCAATAAATCAATGTAATGGATGCTCCCCGCCCGATTGGGGTGCATGAAATCGCCGAAATCAGCCGGATCGCTCAACGCTTGCCGATAATCGTGGACCAACAATCCTGTCGCCCGCTCCACGACGGATTTTAGAGCATCCAGGTTGGCTACGTTCTGGGCAAAACCAGGAAAATATGGACTAATGACCAACTGCACTTGTACACCTTTGGCTTGTGCGGCTTGTACCGCGGCCTGGAGCTGGGCCACCAGTTGCGGGTGTACTTCCAATGGATAATTGTGTTGCGCCACTTCGGACACCAGTTTCGGAGAAATAGCCCGGTCCAGCAGCCAGTCCCGATCTGGCTGGCGGCGATGGAACAAGGCGCGTTGAAAAATTTCGTTGTTGAACCGGGTGAGGTGAGACAACTGATTGCCGCCCCACATATTTGGCAAACTATCGTGGATCAGACCCGACAAGCGTGGCGAAAAAGGCGCGTAAGCGGCAAAGCCCGCCAATAGCTCATTGTTAGCCCGGTCGCACATCGTGATGTCCAGCAGCAGGATTTGGGGGGCCGGATAGTGCTCCAAATAGTCTTGGACCAAAGCGTTAGCCACGTCCATCGGCAAGCCATTGTAGCTGAGGTTGCAGGTGCTGCGCCCGGTGGATTGCTCTATATAAGGTTCATAAAAAGTCAGCCCGCGTGAATTGCCTACTAGCAACAGATCCGCGCCCGCTCGCCCACTGTACAGCCGCGAGTAACGGAACTGGCTGGCCATCGTCTCGCGTTGCAGCAGCCATCCCGCCAAACGGTCGCCAGCAAAAAGCAGGGCTAAAAAGGCCATGTACCAAATTAAATGCTTCATAATGTTGGGATTAGAATTGGAAGTAAATGAAGGCATTGGCGCCAAAAGTGCCAAAAAAGGCGATCAACCATAGCAAAGCGGCGAATGCAGCCATTCGCCAGGCGGGGTTATCTACTTGTCTGGGGTTCCAGTGCCAGCGGAAGTTGGTGATTTCTACCGTCAGCAAAATACCGATGAGCAGCAAGCCTTTGAGCACTTGAAACTTGTTGATGACCGCCCCAAAATTAAACTGCTCCCCACTCAAAATGCCCATTATCACTTGATTGGCGACCCGGAAACTAGCATCGCCAAGACTACCGGCGCGGAAGTAAATCCAGGCAAACAACGTGAGGGTATAGACGGCCAAGATGCACACGCCCTCGTCCACAAACTTGGGCAGCCGCGCCACCCGGACGATGCTGCGCCAAACCGGGGACGCCAACCGCTGCAAGATCAAATACA
>JAYUXG010000667.1:0-2675 GCA_043753125.1 Saprospirales bacterium
GTGGCCGCTGCGCCACCCACTTCGTTGTCCACGAACATCCCCGCGCCGATGATCGGGCTATCGCCCACCCGGCCGTGCATCTTGAAGGCCAGCCCGCTCGTGGTACACGCCCCGGCGATGCGCTGCTGCTGGTCGAGGGCGACCATGCCGATGGTATCGTGCCGTTCAATATTGATGACCGGATGGTATTCCGCTTTCAATTTCCAGTCCTCCCAAGCCCGACGGGAGTCTTCGGTCAGCAGGTTTTCTTTTTGAAAGCCTTGTTGCAAAGCAAATTGCAATGCCCCCTCGCCCACCAGCATCACGTGGGGCGTCTTCTCCATCACCCGCCGGGCCACGCTGATTGGGTGCATAATGTGTTGGAGGAAACACACCGATCCGGCCCGGCCCAGTTCGTCCATAATACAGGCATCGAGCGTAACGAAGCCATCGCGGTCAGGCCAACCGCCATAGCCAACGCTGGTGTCGTTCGGGTCAGCCTCCGGGATGCGCACCCCAGCCTCCACGGCATCGAGTGCCCGCCCGCCCTTGGCCATTACGTCCCACGCTGCCGCACTGGCCGGTCCGTTCTTCCAAGTAGCAATGACCACTGGAAAGGCGTCTTTTTTGGGCCGGTCAAAATGGGCGGCGGTAATGTTCCAAAAATCGACGCTACCAGCGGCAGCGGAACCAAGCAGGGTATTTTTTAGAAAAGATCGACGGGAAGACATAAGCTGGTTGCTTTGTTGATTAGTTAACTGGTTTATTGGTTATTGGCTAGTAGTTGGCAGGCTGTTAAAAACGGTTTCTTTGCCACAAGTGGAAAAAATTATAATTTGACTGTGCAGCATTTATAACCTTTACTATAGAATGGTTTTAGAGGAGAAGCTGTAAACAACATTTGCCATCAATTTTCTACCTATTGGTTTGGTCATTGAAGTTGCAAGGTTGGCTTTTTTTACCGTGGGGAAAATCCAATGCCCAGCAATTCAACGTCCATAGGTTCACTAGTTCAAATATCTACCCTATCTTGGCCACAAAATATCGGAATATGCTAAGAAACGCATTGCTGGCTGGTTTTTTTCTCTCCCTCTTTTTAATTGGTTTGGGCTGCCACCGAACGAAGCCTACCGAAGATGCGAACGTTTGGAAGAAAGTCCACCTTGATTTCAAACGACTGGATGCCGATGGGCTGTCTGGACCGCCCAATGGCAAGGTAGCTGTGAACTACGAATTTTGTATTCCCAACCGTGAAAAGAATTGGCAGGCAGTGCAAAAGATAGACCCAACCGCCCGCAAGCAAGGCAGCAAAGGCCGCATTGGTTGCCGCGACGACCAGTGGCTGGTGATCGGCTCCACCCATCAGCCTCGCTACCAGCGGGTGCTGTACGAACTGGTGTCTTTGCCCTACGTGGAGCGTATCGAGGAGACTTTTTGGGAGTAGATGCCCCGTGATTTTGGTCCCTTGAGTATTGGAGGATGCGAACATTTGATCAAATCCTCGAATACTCGCATCCTCAAAAGTTCAAATTACAATTTATAGTCTATCAAAAATGCCTGCATCCATCCCCAACCCGATCCGGGTACAACAATGGGTCGCTGGCGCGGCGGTGCTACTGTTTCTGGTAAAACTGGCCGCCTACTTCCTCACCCATTCGGTGGCCATCCTCACTGATGTGCTGGAGAGTACCGTGAATGTGGTAACCGGCTTTACCGGCCTGTACAGCCTGCGCATCGCCGCCAAGCCCCGCGACCGGGAACATCCCTATGGCCACGGCAAAGTCGAACTATTATCGGCGTCGCTGGAAGGGGCACTGATCGTAGTGGCCGGCTTGGTCATTATTTTTGAATCGATCAACAACCTATTTTACGTCCACGCCGTACAACAACTGGACTTAGGGATCGTACTGGTGAGCATCACGGCAGCGGTGAACTATGCGCTCGGGGCCTGGTGCATCCGCACGGGGCAGCAGCGGCATTCCATCGCGCTGGAGTCGAGCGGCCGTCATCTGCAGTCGGATACCTGGACGACGGCAGGCATCGTAGTGGGCTTGGTGTTACTGCGCATCACCGGTATTGTCTGGATCGACAGTGCCTTAGGCATCCTTTTTGCCCTCATCATTGTAGTGCAGGGCTACCAGATTATTCGCCGGACAGTGGCAGGCATCGTGGACGAGGCCGACCTGGAACTACTGCAACGCCTTATTGCCATATTGAATGCCCAAAAACGGGACACCTGGATGGATATGCACAACCTGCGCATCATCAAGTACGGCCCCATTCTGCATCTCGACTGCCACCTGACCGTCCCGTGGTACTTCAATGTGGTACAGGCCAACGCCGAAGTGGGCGCCCTCCACGGATTGATCGAACAGCACTTTCCCCAATCTCTGGAGATGTTTGTGCACACCGACGATTGTGCCCCGCCCCACTCTTGCCGTATCTGCCCGCTACTCGGATGCACGGTGCGGCAAAGCCCGTTCGAGGGGCGTTTGGACTGGACGCTGGAAAATTTGACTTCTAATACAAAGCATGGATTGTCGACTACATAAATAAATGTGGTCAATGTGCTAAGGTGCTAATATGTTAGTGCCCAAAACTGACAACTAATCACCCATAACTCAAAACATGAAAGACAGCTTCAGCAATTTTTTCGAAAATGCCAGCACCCTGCTGCGCGAAAAAGCCGCCGACGC
>JAYUXG010000668.1:0-15446 GCA_043753125.1 Saprospirales bacterium
GCGCAAATACCCCACTGCGAATCATCGGCCACCGGACCGACCACCAAATGGCCAAATGGCTGGTTGGGTACGTTTTGGTGTGCAATGTTGACGATGTTGCCCTCGTCCATCCGGGCGATGTCGTCGCGTCCGTCGCCGTCCATGTCGAGGATGGCAATGGCCACGCCACTGTAATGTTTGGCCGGGGTGAGCAGCCGGGTTTGGTCGACGAAGAAGGTTTGGGCAGAGAGGACGCTGCCCCAGAGTAGGAGGAGCGGGAAGAGTAAAATTTGCTTCATGTGCGGTGTGGTACAGTAAGGTAGATAAGGCGCACAAGGTAGCAGGAAACAAAACGGAAGGGCGCGGGAAAGTGGGGTTGGCACATGGTTGACAAAAAAGGGGGAGGAGTAGATAGAGTTGTGCGGAAAATCCTTTTTACTATTATGTACGGATTACCATTTCCAAAAACTCTTCTGCTGTCAACACGATCACTTTGGGAAAAACAACGGTTTTTAAAACTTGAAAATGTCGATCGTTGCTCACGATAAAATCTGCGCCATCGGCCACCGCGCAATCTACAAACTTATCATCGTCAGGGTCAGCAATAATGAGCCGCCAGAAGAAATATTTATGAACGAACTTGATATTCGGGAGTGTATCCAAGGTGTTCAACACTAAGTCGGCTATTTCCACGCTTAGGTCTGAACCAATGATTTCTTCATACTCCAAAAGAATATCTGTTGTGACAACAAGTTCAATTTTTCCATCGCGAATCGCTTGCCAAATGGGGTAAAAACGTGATCGGCGAGCAATGGCAACACTTAGCACATTGGTGTCCAAAACAATTTTCATAGGGGTTCACGGCGGTATGGTGTGCGGCGGTGTTTTTGCAGTATCTTTTCTTCGGTCAACTGCTTTTTTTCCCAAACCTCGTCCGCCAGAGCAGAGGCCTGATCAGCGAAATATTGACCCAACAAAATCTTGATCCGTTGCAAATCTTGTTCAGAGACCTTGCGGGCGTAGAGTTTGAGTATTTCCAATTGCAAGTTGGTAAAAGGTTGCGGCATAGACTCTATAATCATCATCGCTTGTATTTTTTTAACAAATTTATGCAAAATTTCTGACACGGCATTTTAAGGTCTTTTTATCTTTTTACTTAATGAGGAACCATATAAGCAATGCTTTAGACAAAGATAAGGGTTTTTCAAAAAACCAAACTCCGCAAAACCTCGATCAACAAAGCTACCAAAACCCCTACTTTTGGCGCAAATCCAAACCATGAAATATTTCTGCATCGGGTGGGTACTGGTGGCGTTGCAAGTGTACCTCACTTTCAATGGCGTCCAGCATTTCGAGAAATACTGGAGCCCAGTGATTTTGTTTATCGTTTCCATTAGCACTGCCTGGGTGTACCTGCGTGTCCTGCTACGGGAAAAGAGTATGCTGCCCACCACGGTGATTGCGCTGGCACCCCGCTGGCAAAAAGCACTGGGCGCATTGGTCGGCATGGTCAGCGTGGGCCTGTGTTACGAAGAACTGCGCAAGGCATTCGTCAGGTACGTACCGCACGACTACTCCGACGTATTGCCGCAGATCGAGATGCTGTACGCACGTTTTAGCACGGGCGTATTCCCCTATTCGCCCGTGCCGATGGGTAACTATTCGCCTTACCCAGTCTATATGCCGCTACACTGGCTGCCGGTGGGGCTGCCCGCCGCCTTTGGGGTGGATGTGCGCTGGGTGGGCTTTGGCCTGCTGGTCCTGGCGGCGGGGTTGTATGGCTGGCTTTCTGTGCGGGGCGACCAGCCGCTGTGGCGACAACTGGCGGCCCTGGTGCTGCCTTCGCTATCTCTATGGGGCTACATCCTCTGGGGAGAAATGGACCTACCGGTAAGTCTCGAGAGCGTCATCGCCGCCTACTACTTGGTGCTGGCCGTTGGCTTGGTGTCGCGCCGGATTGGTTGGGTCACGGCGGGAATTATTCTTTGCTTGTTGTCGCGTTATACCTTGGTTTTTTGGTTGCCTCTGTTCGCGCTACTGCTTTGGCAAAACCTCCCCCGCCGCCAGAACCTGGTCCTCTGGGCCACGGTGGCAGCTAGCGTATTCTTGGTGTACGTCCTCCCTTTCTATGCCCAAGACCCGAGCATCTTAACCAAAGGTGTGGCCTACCACAACCTGGCTGCCGTGGACGAATGGCGGGGCTACGGCGACCCACCTGTCTCGTGGACAATGGAGCGGGGTGTCCATTTCGCGGCGCACTTGAAGGAAGTGCTGCCCGGCGATGCCCGGCAGCAGGTGTTGGGGGCGCGGGTAGTGCAGGCATTGGCCATGCTGTCTTTGCTGCTAATGGGCTGGCTGGGCTATCGCCGGTGGCGGAACCGAATAAATTTCAACGATTTCAGCCTGCTGATGCTATATTTGTTCATCCTCTTTTTCTATTTTTTTGGGCCGCTGACCTATCGGTATTATTTGATCGTGCTGCATACGTTGGCCGCGGTTTTGTGCGGGCAGATCATCGTGCGGAGCGGACGTCTGCCGCGTATCGAAAGTTAAATTTTTTAACGTACTTTCTTCTTCACCAATATAAAACACTAACCAAATGCGCTACCTCTTCCTAATCTCCGGTCTGTTCTTTCCCTATTCTTTCAACCTGTACGCCCAGCTTGCCACTTGGTCACCACGGGGCGTCGGCGGCGGTGGTGCCCTGTTTTCGCCCGCCATCAATCCAGCCAATAATAACGAATACTATGTGGCCTGCGACCTGTCGGCCGTGTTCCACACCACGGACTACGGCCTGCATTATAACTTAGTCCATTTCAACGAGTTGCAAGGGGGACATAACTCGAAAGTCTGCTACACGGCCACGGCGGGCCTGTTGTACTCCGTCCATTATGCCAATGACCAGATCGTGCCGGTCAAGAGTACCGATGGCGGCGCGACGTGGAACAAGCTGCCGGGCAATCCCGACGAATCGGAGGAGACATTCAGCATCTGGGCGGATTACCAACACCCCAACCGCGTGGTTGTCGCTTACTATGGGGAAATGTATTTCAGCAACGATGGCGGCAATACTTTCCAGCCGATCCATACGGCATTGTCCAATGACTCGGGCTGTCTGATCGGCGGGGCGTTTTTCGAGGGCGACAATATCTATCTCGGCACCAACGACGGCGTGTTGGTCTCCACCAATGGCGGCACTGCCTGGACCACTATGGCCCTGACCGGTTTACCCGCCGAAGAGCGTATTTTCTCCTTTGCTGCCGCTAAATCGGGGGCTACGACCCGCTTTTTTTGCCTGACCGGCAACGTCAACGACGTGTACGTGGGCTTGCCTGGCTCGGATTATTGGGAATTTGCGCAGGGCATCTATTCTTGCGACTATGGCACCACGAACTGGTCGCCGCGCGAAAATGGCATCGCCGCTGGCGCGGATTTCCCAATGTTCGTGGACATGGCGGAAAACGACATTAACACCGTTTATCTCGCTGGCAGCAACAGCAGCAGCGAGCCGATCATCTTGAAAACAACCGATGCCGGCGTCAACTGGGCCAATACTTTTTTGACGGCCAATAACGAAAACATTGCCACGGGCTGGAGCGGCCAGGATGGTGATCGCGGTTGGTCGTATGGCGAAAGCCCTTTTGGATTTGATGTGGCGGCGAACAATGCCAATGTCGTCATCTTTGGCGATTTTGGCTTCGTTCACAAGACTGCCAACGGCGGCCAAACTTGGCAGCAGGCTTACGTCAATGTGAGCGACCAGCACCCCGTCAATCAACCCGTGCCAATGAAAGAAGCCTACCACAGTGTGGGCCTGGAAAACACCACCTGCTGGCAGGTACATTGGGCAAGTGCTACCACTATGTTCGCTGCTTACTCTGATATTCGAGGCTTGCGCAGCACAGATGGCGGCCAGAGTTGGTCGTTCAACTACACCGGTCTGGTGGCCAATTCCACCTATCGTATTGCCCAACAACCCAACGGAACGCTCTTCGCGGCTACCAGCAGCATCCACGATATGTACCAAAGCACCCGCCTGCGCGACAGCCCGTTGGACAATGCCGATAGTGAGGGCAAACTATTGTATTCCACCGACCAAGGTGCCACTTGGCAGTTGCTGCACTTCTTCGGCCATCCGGTCTTCTGGATCGCACTGGATCGCAACCATCCGAACCGGGCCTACGCCAGCGTTATTCATTATGGCGGTGGCGCGGGTGTGGGCGGGGTGTACCGCTGCGACAACCTGCAAGACCTCGCTGCTTCCACTTGGACGCTGTTGCCCGAACCACCACGCACGGAAAGACACCCGGCTTCCATCGTGGTACTGAATGACGGGCAAGTAGTGTGCACGTTTTCGGGGCGGCGCAACGACGCGGGTTCCTTTACCAATAGTTCTGGCGCATTTGTATATAATCCGGCCACCAATGCCTGGACTGACGTCTCTGCACCCGGTATGCACTACTGGACTAAAGACATCGTAGTGGCGCCGGACGACCTCGCTCAGAACACCTGGTACGTCGCCGTATTCAGCGGTTGGGGCGGTGCGCCCAATGGCCTGGGCGGCGTGTATCGGACTACTGATCGCGGCCAATCGTGGACGAATATCACCGGCTCGCAGTTTGACCGCGTTACGTCCATCACCTTCAATCCGTTGAATACCAAGCAGGCCTATCTGACCACGGAGCAGCGGGGCCTGTGGATGACCAACGATGTTACGCTGTCCAGCCCAGTATTTACGGCAGTGACCAACTACGATTACCGCCAGCCCGAACGGGTGTTTTTCAACCCTTACAATCCGGCGGAGATCTGGGTGAGCAACTTTGGCAACGGGATGCGCATGGGCAACACGACCATTATTGGCACCCAGAATTGGACGGCAGAAAACACCTTGAATGTTTTCCCCAGCCCGGCTACGACATCGGTGACGGTGCAAGCCGATAAAGCGGGGGAAGCACGGTTATACACTATGGCCGGAAAATTAATTCGGGTGTATGCCGTAAAAAGCGGTCCTGCTCAAATTGATCTTTCCAGCTTGGAGGCAGGAACGTATTTGATACACCTGAACGAAAGGGTAGGGAAGGTGGTAAAGGAATAATCCCAGCCGTCCCCTATATTTGCCCATTATGCGCCACCTAATCATCCTTCTTTGCACTCTTTACTGCGGCACTAGCCTCCTTGCCCAAACCCCGCAAGACCTCGCCGTACCCCTCCAGGTTGCCGTGGGCGTGAACCCGCCAGCGGTGCTGCTGTCCTGGCCCAATCCTGATGGAGCAGACATCCAGCTGCGCCGCCGCACCAAGGGGCAATCCGGCGATGCCTGGACGGTGCTGGTCGACGCACCCAGCACGCTGCTGAATGGCTATTACGATGTGACCGATCTAACGGCATATAGCACCTACGAATACGCGCTGGCGCGCAAAACGGGTCCACTGCAAGCCTATGGCTACGCCCATGCCGCATTGGAAGCACCAGTAGTGGACGCCCGGGGCAAAATTTTGATCTTCATTGACTCGCTCACCGCCGACCAACTGGGTGCTGACCTGATTGCTTTCAAAAATGACCTGCGCGGGGAAGGCTGGCAGATCTTACCGTTCAAAACCGGCAATTATACCACTGTGCAGTGGGTAAAAAACCAGATCATCAACGCCTATGCCGCCGATCCTACTCAGGTCAAGTCAGTATTATTAATCGGTAGTGTACCAGTACCTTATGCTGGTAGCACGGCTTGGGATGGTCAATCGGACCACGTCGGCGCGTGGCCCTGCGATGCCTATTATGGCGACATAGACGGCCTTTGGACAGATAATGTGGTCAACATCACCAATACGGGGCGAACCGCCAACCGCAATGTGCCGGGCGACGGGAAATTTGACCAAAACACGCTGCCTTCTGCCGTAGAGTTGTCGGTGGGGCGGCTCGATTTTCGCTACCTGTCCCCCGCGCTATTTGGGATGCCACCGGTGGAGCTGCTGCGCCGATATTTGCTCAAAAACCACCGTTGGCGGACGGGCCAGTTCGAGGTGCCGAACCGCGCGGTGGTGGACGACCACTTAGGCTGGTCCGGCGGAGAGGCCTTTGCCACCGATGGGTTCCGCAATGCGTATCCTTTGCTGGAAAGCAGCCAAGTCGTCTCTGGCAATTTTTTAAGTCCAACCAACCAGCGGTATTTGCTAGGCTTTGGCGCCGCCGCTGCCGGTACGTACACCAGTGGGGATGGCATTGCTACCGCAGCCGATTTCGCTACGGATAGTGTTAATATTGTTTTTGCTAATTTCTTTGGCGACTATTTTGGTGATTGGGACTACGAGATCAACCCCCTGCTGCCAGCGGCCCTGGCTTCCAAAGGCGGCCTGTTGGCCTGTGGCTGGGCGGGCCGTCCACATTGGTTGTTGCAAGGGCTGGCGGTTGGCGAAACCATTGGTTACTGCCTGCGGGAAACCCAAAATGCGCAATACAATGATGCCTATGGCCATTCCAATGGTGAAAGCGGCACCCACATTGCCCTGCTCGGCGACCCAACCCTGCGGGCCAAAGTGGTGAAGCCAGCCACTCAGCTCACCGCAATATCGAACTGTACCCAGGTCAATCTACACTGGTTGGCCTCGCCCGAGTCCGGTGTACTCGGCTATTTAGTCTATCGTGCCTTCGATGTAAATGGCCCGTACACCCGGCTGACCCCGGATGCCATCATGGGTATAGAATGGAGCGACCAGAATCCGGTGGCCGATACCTTATTCTATGTGGTACGCGCCCTGAAACTGGAAAAAACACTGGGGGGTGGTCATTTTTACAATTCCAGCACGGGCGTGATAAAAAGAGTAATCTTTTTGCCGGGTGCGCTGCCCACCGTCATCGGTTTGGGCGGGGTGTTGGACTGCCAAGTCAGCGGACTGACTTTGGGTGCTCACTTTCAGCCAGGGGGTGCCAACATCCAGTGGTTCCGGCCAGACGGGTCGCCGATCAATGGCTACACCGCCACGGAAGGTGGCGTGTACCGGGTGGTGATCACCGCGCCTAACGGCTGCACGGCCGCTGCCTATGCTACCGTGGTGGTGGATACGATGTTACCGCAAATCAACCTGCCCGGCACGGTAAACCTTAATTGTGCGTATCCGACGGCGACGTACCTCATTCCAGCAGACACGACTGGCCTCCTACAATATACCTGGAACGGCAGCCCGGTATTTCCAGGGGACACTATTCCTTTGACGGCCTCCTCGGTGCTGACGGTTTTCTCCTCCGGCAACGGTTGCTCCAAGTCGTACTCGGTGCAGGTGGGTCAGGATTTTGTGCCGCCCGGCGCGGAGGCCAGCAGCGATGTTCCAGCCCTGGATTGTACCCATGCCGCCGTGCAATTGTACGGCGGTGCCAGTGCCTCCAATGTGCAGTACGCCTGGTCGGGCAATGACGGTGAAGTCTCCACAGCACAAAACCCGGTGGTCACTACGCCCGGACAGTATTGCTTGACAGTGACTGCCTTAAATGGCTGTACCTCCGTGGATTGTGTTGATATTGTATCAACGGGAGAAGCCGTGGCGGTACAGATATCTTCCGGGGTGGCTAGTCTCTGCAACAATGGCAGCAGCATAGCTTTGGGGGCAAACGTGAGCGGTGGCACCCCGCCTTTTCAGTATGTGTGGTCGAATGGTGAATCCACGTCAAGCATCACTTTGCCGCCGGGCTTCTCCGGCGAGCTAAGCCTCACGGTCACGGATGCCCACCAGTGCGTTGGCAAGGATTCCTTTTTCATAGCCCCAGTCCTGCTGGCCTTTGTCTTGAAAAGCGACGAAAGTGTCAGCGGTGCTGCCGATGGGAGTGTTGATCTACAGTTGATGGGTGGGGTGCCACCGTACAGCTATCAATGGAGCAATGGTAGCACTACGGAAGATCTGACCGGGTTGACTGGTGGCGTTTACACGGTTACCAGCACCGATGCGGCTGGCTGTACTATCCTGCTTACAGTGTCAATATTGACGACCGTGGGTATGCATACGCTGGCCGTAGAGTATGGCATCCGTATTTCCCCCAATCCGGCCACCAATGCCGTTGGAGTGTATTTTCGGGAAAAAGAAGCGGCAATGGTCAGCTTGACAGACTTGGCGGGGCGACTACTGATGACACGGGTAGGAGAGGAGTCAGCGTTTTTCCTGGACACTTCCAAGTTGGGTAACGGCACCTACGTACTGTGGGTCGAACTGCCCGGCGGGCGACTGGCATACCGGCTGGTGGTGGCACACTAGTAAATAACAGGCAACCGGCACATTGGCAAAAAGCAAACTAAGCACCCCAATTACTTCGGCACTTTATGTCGTCGAAATGACATTCTGGCGGATTTAAAGTTCACAACTTATTTTTTACACGTTCCTAAATTAGAATCTGTCAGAAGTTGACAGATTCTGGGCCTACTATTTGCAGTAAAACATATAAATTGCGCTGTCGACTATTGATGGAATGCCTCCCAAATCGCTAAGTCAACTAGGTGCCTTCATTCACCTTTTTGGATGGACTTTGTTTCCATTCTATTCCTTAAACTCCTGCCCCATGCAAAACATCCTCTTTTTCGTCGGCTTATTCCTAGTTGTGCAAAACGGCCTCTCGGCCCAATGTCTTTCCCAGCCCGTCTGCCCCATTGCTCCGCAAACGTTCTGCGACTCGACGCAAAACAATGCTTTTTACTGGAATAACGCTGCTTTCCCTGATCCCAATGCAGAAAGCCACGACTTGGGCGAGACCGGGACCGACCTGTCCATGCAGATCGTGGCCAGCTGCGGTACGGACAGTGTACACGTCTCTTTTATCCTGCTGCTGGATTTGGACGGCGACGGCTTCCAGGAGACCGCCGTGGCCAGCGCTGCGCTGCCGGGCACGGCCATTATCTACTACGGCAATGCGGCCAACCCCAACTACACGGGCGGCGAAGCTCGGTATTTTGATACGCGCCCGGTGCCGACCAATGAAAAATATGAATTCGTACTAGAAAAAACAGAAGAGGATAGCTTAGTTACGGTGCGGGTACGCTGGGCTAATGCCCTGCTGCCCAATGACTACGTGTTGCCCGAACTGCCCGGCGGTACGCACCGTATCGAGTGGCGTTTTGAACAGGACGGGGAAGTAAAAACTTGTGGCTATGATTTTGTGGTGTACGCTACAAATAATATAAATGCTTGTGCTACAAATTATTGCAACGGTGAGGGTATCGAAGACGTTGCCCTTAAAATAGATGTGAGCGGCCATCCCGCAGTGCCACCGTTTACCTATTTCGAGCTGTCGAATGACGCTGGCTGCAACTCATTTTCCAATCCTATGCGTTTTTCACAGGCCAATGACTATTACGGCTTTCAGTTTGGCCTGCAATTCGACCCCGCACAAATAGAAATACTGGAGGTCATCCCAGAAACCGGTACAGCGGACAATTTCGGTGTTTTTTCGGACCATGTGAACGGCAGCTGGTCGTACCCCCTGCCCCGCTTGTTCCTGCCGGACGAGCCGATTTTTCGCTTGCGCATCAAGGCGTTGGCACCTCTGCACCTGGCCGACGTATTTAGCCTGGCTACGGATGCCCTGCACGCCGAGGCTTACCCGACCAATGATAGTTTGGTGCGCCTGCGCCTACAATTTGGGACGGTGGCCACCACGGAACCCGACGAAGCCCAAATCATATTTGCCCCGGTGCCTAACCCGACCACTGCGGGCGTCCGTATCCCGCTGCGGTTAGAGCAGTCCGCGACCGTGGGCGTTGAACTACTAGATGCCACCGGACGGCGGCTGTACCAACAGGAGCAGCGTATGGGGGCTGGTGCGCAATGGATAGACTTACCCACCACGGCTTTTCCGCAGGCAGGCGTGTATCTTTGGCGGGTAAAGGCGGGCGTGGCAGCTGGGTCGGGCAAGATCGTGCGCCAGTAAGTAACCAAATATTACTCCATTTCTAATCACTCTGGACGGCAACAAAAATCCGCCCTGTAACTCCCGCATTATGCAAAAGCTCTTCTTTTTTTTCCTCTTTATCTTGGTTGCCCAAAGCAGTGTATCGGCCCAGTGCCTTTCCCAGCCGACCTGCCCAGCTTCCCTGCCGACGGTCTGCGATTCCAGTTTGAACAATGTTTATTTTTGGAACGACTCTGTTTTCCGTGACCCTGCCACAAACAGCTACAACTTAGGCGAAACACTCACTGACCTGTCCATGCAGATCGTGGACAGCTGTAGCACCAACGATGTGCAAATCTCTTTTGTCCTGTCACTAGACCTCAATGGCGATGGCCTCCGCGAGACCATCGTCTCCAGCATTGCGCTGCCGGGTGCGGGCCTCGTCTACTATGGCAACGTGTCCAACCCCAACTACACGGGTGGCGAAGCACGGGTTTTTGATGCGCGTCCGGTGCCGACCGGGCAGAAGTACGGTTTTGTCTTAGAAAGACTAGAGGCCGGTAGCCTGATTACGGTGCGGATACGTTGGGCCAATGCCTTGTTGCCCAATAATTATGTACTGCCCGAACTGCCCAGTGGCCGACACCGCATCGAGTGGCATTTTGAACGGAACGGGGAAGCGAGGGCCTGCGCCTACGAGTTTGTGGTCAAGGACTGCCGGCCGCCGACCGTGACGTGTGCCAACGGGCTAAGCATCAACAGTTTGCCCGAAGGATTTATTCAATTGTATGCTCTGGACTTCGTATCGCAGGGCGAAGACAATCACACGCCCGCTACTCAATTGCAATACGGCATCCGCCGCTCCGGCGCGGGCAATGGCTTTCCGGCCAGCAACTCGGTGACTTTTACTTGTCAAGACCTGGGCATCCAGCCCGTCGAAATCTGGGCCAGGGATTTGGCGGGCAACGCCAGCTACTGCGAGACCTACGTGATCGTACAGGACAATTCCGGTGCCTGCGGGGGGGGCGGAGGCAACCTCCAAATACAGGTATGCGCCGTGGGCCATTGCAATGGCGAGCGGATACCCTACGTCGATTTCGATATAACGGGAAGCCATCCCGCCATTCCGCCGATCAGCTTTTTTGATCTTACAGATAGTTTGGGATGCCTGAATTCGCTCAACAACACCATCCCCTTGGCCAGCAACCTCACCATTACGCCGATGAAAAACGATAATCCGTTGAATGGTGTGACCACCTACGATCTGATTTTGATTGCCAGACACATCTTGGGGCTGGAGCCACTGGGTAGTCCCTACAAAATGATCGCTGCGGATGCCAACAAAAGCGGGGGCATCACTACTTTCGATCTCGTGGAACTGCGCAAGCTCATTTTGGGCATTTTACCAGCGTTACCCAACAACAATTCCTGGCGTTTCGTGGATTCCAGTTTTGTTTTCCCCAACGCCACCAATCCTTTTCAAACGGTTTTCCCGGAAGTCACCACCGTGGCCAATGCACAATTCAATCTGAACCGGCTCTTTTACGGCATCAAGATCGGGGACGTAAACTGTAGTGCCTTGCAGGTCCTCACCCAAATCCCCCAGGAAGAGTCACTCACCATTCCGAACCTGTACTTACAGGTCGGCGACATCGTCGAGGTGCCGGTGCATTTTTTGCAGAGCAATGGTTACTATGGCTTTCAGTTTAGTCTGCGTTTCAACCCGGCTCAGATGGAAGTACTGGAAGTGCTTTCCCCAGTCGGCACCCTGGGAAGCGGCTTTGCTGCTTTTGCAGATCATATAAACGTCAGTTCTGTGAGTGATAGCCCATTTTCAGTGTCCCCAAGCGAACCGATTTTGCGTTTTCGCATCAAGGCCCGAACCACCCTGCATCTCGCGGATGCGTTTAGCCTGGCTACCAGTGGTCTGGTTTCCGAAGCCTATCCTGCGCTTGACAGCTTCGTGCGCCTGCGCCTGCAGTTCGGGACGGTGGCCACCACTGAACCCAATGCTGCCCAAATTATTTTCAATCCGGTCCCCAACCCTACCACGGCGGGCACCCGCATCGGGTTGCAATTGGAGCAGTCCGAGCAGGTGACCGTCGAAGTACTGGATGCAACTGGACGGCTAGTGTACCAACAACAGCAGTTAAAAGCGGCGGGCGCGCAATGGATCGAGCTGCCCGCTACGGCTTTTCCGCAAGCGGGGATGTACTTGTGGCGGGTGAGGGCAGGGGTGGCGTTTAGGGCGGGCAAGATCGTAAAACAGTGACTCGTGGTTTGCCAATTGAAAAGAAAAACCAAGGGCAGGATAATGTCTTTTTACGCACAGGCGATCAAAAGACTATCCTGCCCTAAGGTACTTTTGTCCGATCTAGACCATGGTGGTGTCGGCGATGATTGCTTGGTACAGACCAAACAGGAACGGAGAATAGGCGTGGTGGAACAAGGAGCTGTTTTCCATAACGATTAAATTTGAATGATAAGGAGATAAAAAAGGAAGAATGCAGCCTAATACGAATCAAAAGTGCGGTACCCCAATAAAAAATTTGCAAACGGAAAGCTGCCGTTTGTTACCCGGCCTTTTAACCAGTATTTTGATATTATTTTTTGCATGACAATTGATTTAAAGTACTTTATGTTAGATTTTTGCCTGTTTTAGATTCTTTTGCCATGTAAATAGAATTATTTATTTTCAGATCTTTTGGCCGGAAGGCAAGAATAATGGTGAAAAGGGGAAACGTTCTACTCCTGATGACGGCTCGGCATCAAGCCAGCATCGGGTCCTCTTTCAGGGAGTCGAGGACACAGTCCCATAAGTCTTCGTAGGGAATTATTTCGATTTCACGGGCCTGGTTGTCCAGTTGCACCGGGATACTTTTGAGCATAGTCAGGTAGCGCTCTGCTTTCGCATTTGCTTCCTGCGCATCAAAACGCCCGACCGGGATTTGCAGCAGCATTTTCAAAAAGTAGTAGCTGCGTTGCGTATCTTTCCCACGCAAGTGGCGATAGCTGTACTGCTCCAGGGCCTCTATTTCATCGAACACCCGCGAAAACTTATGTTCTTGTAACAGTGACAAGAACTTGATAATCAGGACAGCGATGTTCATACCACTCTTGTCCTTCGAGAAAATGGGGATCTCATTGATGAACTTGCCCATCTTGAATTTCTTGCCCTTCATTGGGAAAACCATGCGTTTCATTAGCGACAAATAGTAGATGTAGGACTCATAGATGCGCCAGAGCTCTTTGGCATTGTCCGGCAAAAATGCGAACCTTGGGTGGTTCAGCGCGCTTGCCAGCTCCTCCCCAGCGGATGCATACTGGCGGATGCGCAGCAACAGCAACAAGTGTATCTCCTTGAATTTGAACCAGTTGAAAGTACCTTCCTGCATGAACTCCGGGCAGGCCAGGGCCGACTGCTTCGCTTCCTCAAATCGTCGCAGGTGGATATTGGACATCAAGTGCTGGTAGATGAATATCTGTAAGGGTACCTGGGCGATATAAGGTCGGGCCTTAAAGAACTGGATAGCCTCTTCGCAGTACCGTAGGGCCTGCTCGTGGTCGTTCACTGGCGTGTAGCGCATCAGGCCGATCATGTAGGCGTACATATTCAGCTTGTACGACTGATAGTTTTTCAGTTCGGACGCAAGCCGGGCGTAATACGCTATGGCCAGGAGATGCACTTGCTGTTGGGCCGAACGGTTGTTCACCAGGCGCACGATAAACATGGTGTACAGCTCCTCTGCCAAGTTCTCGGCCACGTACACTCGGTGATAGTACTCGAACAACTGATTGGTCTGTACAAAGCGCTTGTCGTTGCTGTCCCGCAGGCCATACTGGGTGCGGAGGTAGGAGGTGAGGTCGATACACAGCAAAGTGAAGTCATACCTTTCGGCCTGCCGCAGCACCCGATTGGCCAGCGTGATGGCAGCCGTGTTGGCGTTCTGACCCGAAGGCTGGACAGAGGTAAGCGATTGAAAGCCCTAGCGTGATGGCAGCCGTGTTGGCGTTCTGACCAGTCAGGAAGCGGACCGTCAGCCATTGTTTGTGGCAGCGGTAATAAGCCCTTTGATAATCTGTGTAATGCTTCAGGTCCGTATCGATCCGTAGTACGGTATCGATCAGCTTTTCGCGCAGATCGGATTTCAGTTTGCGATAGCTGGAACCGGCATTTTTGGTCGGATACAGGCTGGCCATCTCCGCCTCATCGGAAAGAAATTTGTCTTTGGCAATGCCCTTGTAGAGAGCCAGCAACTTGGATTTGCTTTCCCCGGCATGACTCATGTGTCGCAGTGGGTGAATGTGGTGCTTCTCCAGCACTAAGATCATTTCCTTTAAGTCTGTCATCTGAAGTATTGCCGATTAAAAAAACAATTTTATTCCGATGGTTCGTGAATAGATCCGAGTTATGAGGTACGCTCTAAGCTAATAAAAAAAGCGTGTATGTTTGGGTTAGTACACCTAAATACCTACACGCTATGACAGGAACACGAGATTCCTTGCTTGCAAATATCGGGGGCATAATTAAGACCGACACGATAAAACAGGCCTACCAGTTTCGCAAGACTGTGCAGTTCGGTGCCGATCCCGTACAGAAGATCACGCTGGAGGTTAACTGCGACGACGTGGCGCGCGTCTACATCAACCAGCGGCTGGTCAGTGTGGACAAGCGCGACGGAACGCTGAAAGACGGGTACGACGATTGGTTTCTTTTTCGCAGCGTAAGCGGCTTCATGTACGACAGAATCTATACCTACGACGTGACGGATTACTTTTTTACCAACACCAACAATACGATCCTCGTCGAGGCCGTCAGCCTGGCGTTTGATGGCAGCCACACTTACTTTAGTGCCAAGATCGTGATTGAATGGACACCGATGCCAGAGCCGACGCGCCAGACAACAGTAGCGGCGGCGGCAAAACCCAAACCGGCGGTCGGGTCGAAAGCAAAGGTAAGGACGCTGTCGGCGACGACCCCAGCCGCCAAACCCGCCGCCCCAGAGAAGGCCGTCTTCGAGGCCGGACGCGATCCCGAGGTCGAAAAATTGCGCGTCGGCACCATTCTCGAGCTCGGCCAGGTGTACTTCCAGGCTGACGCTTACCAGCCCGACTCCGCGTCGTACCGCACGCTTAATGCCCTGGCAACGTTCATGCAGCGCCATCCAAGGCTGAAGATCGAAGTCGGCGGCCATACCAACCTGCGGCCTAGCGACCGCTTCGCCGCCGAACTATCCGCAAACCGCGCACACGCCGTTCTGCGCTATCTGACGGACAACGGCGTCGCGGCTGATCGGGTAATGTACAAAGGCTATGGAAAATCCCAGCCGCGCATCAATGCCACCTCCAAAGAGGCCGACCGCGCGAACCAGCGGGTCGAGGTGAAGGTGCTTGAAAAATAATAATATCAACACCCGCCTGCGCCGGGCACCGCATAAATCACCCCGCCCGAGACGGCTAAACGGAAGATCAACTTGCCCCTGGAAGGAAGCACGAGTTCCCACGTTTTGCCCTGGTCGGCGGAGCGGAAAATACCGGTGTCGAAGCTACAAAAGAGAGATTCGCCCACCTGTACGATGTCGTAGACATCCTTTACCTGC
>JAYUXG010000669.1:0-6579 GCA_043753125.1 Saprospirales bacterium
CTGATTTTCCGGCGTTTGTGGGGGAGTATTTTCGGGCAGGTGCGCCGCTGAACGAGTGGCTGCGGGAAGCGATTGGATAACCAGAGAAGCCGCGATCAGATAAAATGAAATCTGATGCTTGCAAAATGACCTTGCATGCCGTTCAGCCCGGGCAATATCGGCTCAAACACCTTCCACCACCGTCCCATACATCTTTCCCGCCTTAGTCATCTTCACCAAGTAATCCAGCCGCTTTTGTGCCTCTGCCCGGCGGCTCTCCCCCTTAATATCGACAATCCAGCCGATTTTAAGTCGCTGATAATTAGGGGGGAATTGCTGGAAATTTTTCCACACTATTGCATCGGCCTGCAATTGTTCCAGTATCCAATCGGGTATTTCGTAGGGGTCATCCGGCGAACCAATCTGGTCCTGAATAGGTGCGAGACCAGCAGCGGTCATTAAGCCCTGCTTTTGCAACTTCCACACCCGCTGGCGGTTGAGTTCGGAAAGCGAGGTCTTTTTACGGCGGGGCGTAACACGCTGCACCATGCTGTCCTCGTCATATTTCTTCACCGAGCCATCGATCCAACCAAAACAGAGGCATTCCTGCACCATATCTTCGTAGGGTAGCGACGGTCTCCCCAAAGCCTTGCGGAAAGTCTGTATCCATACTTCGGTCTTGCTCTGGTGATGGGCTTGGAGCCAGGCCCGCCATTCGGCACGGGAAGTAGGGTAGAATACTTCAGTAATTTCCATGTATAGTTAAGGTGGAGTAGTTTGATGCTTTAAACATAATATAATCAGGTGGTTGGATTTTGCCTTCAAAGCCACTTTGCGTTGGCTATGGTTTTACTGCCAAATCAACCAGTAAATCATTGACCAATTAACGGTTCCGCACAAAATCGAACACCGGGTCGCGCCCGTTGCGGAAATGTTCAAAAGTGACCGGAATGACGATCTGGGGCGTTAATACTCGCGCTTCGCTCTTTCGTACGGGACGGTACTGCGTAGCAAACTGCACGGTAATGCGGGAGTAGGGAAGCAAAAATTGTCGGATACCGTCGTAGTGGTTGGGCCGTGTACCTGAGGCTTCACCAATCAGGGTAGCCCCGCCAACCGCCGACAAGCAGGCGGCTACTTCGGTAGCGGCCCCCTGTGTGAAAACATTGGTTGCCACGAAGAACTGCGCCGGGCGTTGTGCCTTTGGCAAAGCCGCGAAACGCTGGGCCAGCGCAATGCCGTCCGCCGCCCGCCCGCCGGGATTGAAGCGCAGGTCGACCAGCACTTTGGCATAGGGGTTTTTGGCCAGGAAAGCAAAGATCGAATCGGCGAACACTTGGAAGGAAGGCAACTGTGCGGCCCCAGCGGCATCGCCGCTAGCCAAGGCCATTTCCTGGCTTAGGCAGCGGTCGTACCGAATGTACAGCACGGAATCGGCAGGCAGCCAGGATTGGGAAAAAAAGCCGGTACCTGGCTGCCAGCGTAGGTCAGGTTGCTGCGGCTGCACCACTATCGGGGCCATACTGGCCCGGTCAGTGGGGTTGGTCGGATCCAACGGATATAACCGGGCCGTGCCAGTTTGTCCGCTCTTGTTTTCCACCAGCAGCAGCAGCGTATCCGTCGTGGCGATGCCCGCCATCCGCAGGGCAGCCGGGAAACGGAACCAGCTCAGGGCATCGCGCCGATTGCTATGTTCATTCTCTTGTGTTGCAAAACGCCCCATTTTTGCCAACGCCTCCTCTATAGACAAACCGTTTATTTTCAACACCTTAGTGCCACTGGTCTTTTCAAACCGCTTGACCGTCGCACTGATGTACAATCCATCTGACCAAGCCGATAAGGCAAAAGGAATGACCTTTTCCCGCATCATCAGGCCGGTGAATTCTAAGCGGGTTTGGGCATCTCCCGCCTTGGCCACGATAGCTTGTAATTGCAACGCAATCTGAAAATCCGACTGGCCAGCCAGATTTGCTCTCAGGTTTTGTACATCCCGTGCAAAATCTTGTGGTGCATACGTAGCAAAAAAATTCGGGTGGAGGATCGGCAAGCGGCGTTGCAAGGTGTCAATATCCTGTCGCCACTGTTCCACCGAGAGATTGGTCTGTGCTTGTCCCCCAAAAGAGAGACATAGCAGCAAAAAAATGAGATTAAAACGGATCATTTTTGCGTCTATTTGCTTTACGGTATGTGTACCATTACTTTTTCAAAACCAAGTCGTCTTCTTTCGAGTGCTGCGTCTGCTGCCACCCAGGCCCAACACTCCCAGCAAGCCACGGGTCAGTTCGCGGGCCACGGTGCGCCCCACCTGCCGGACCAGGGGAGTGTTGATAGCCTTTTCAAACATTCCTTTTTCCTGCTTGCCACGGGCAGCGGGCGGCGGCGCGGAAGGTTCATTTTCCTGTGCTTCGGCAATCTTGCCACTCAGGATTTCGTAAGCACTCTGCCGATCCACTTCCTGGTTGTACTTGCGTACCAAAGCGGAGCGATTCAGGATGTTGTCGATTTCGGTGGGCGTGAGGATGTCCATCCGGCTTTCGGGCGGACGCATCAGCGTATGCACCAGCGGGGTCGGGATGCCTTTTTCGTTCAACACGCTCACGATGGCTTCCCCAATACCCAAGTTGGTCAGCAGGTCTTCGGTCTGATAATACTTCGTGATCGGGTAGTTTTCGGAGGCTACTTTGATGGCCTTGCGGTCTTTCGCGGTGAAAGCCCGCAGCGAGTGCTGCACCTTGAGGCCAAGTTGCGCCAGGATGCTCTCCGGGATGTCCACGGGATTTTGGGTAATAAAATAAATGCCGATGCCCTTGGAACGCACCAGTTTGATGATGGCTTCCAATTGTTGCATCAGCGCACCGCTGGCTTCCTGAAAGATGAGGTGGGCTTCGTCAATGAAAATACAGAGCTTCGGCTGGTCCAGATCGCCTTCCTCCGGGAACGAGGCGTAAATCTCCGCCAGCATTTGCAACATGAAGGTACTGAACAGTTTAGGCCGGTCCTGGATGTCCGTGAGGCGCACCACACTAACCACTCCACGCCCATTTTCGTCCATCCGGCAGAGGTCTTGCATATCAAAGGACAGCTCGCCAAAAAACGTCTCGGCTCCCTGTTGCTCTAGTTCCACCACCTTGCGCAGGATGGTTCCGGCGGTGGCGGCACTGAACTGGCCATACTCCGCTTCAATAGCCTCCTTGCCTTCGTTGCCGAGGTACTGCAGCACCTTTTTGAAGTCCTTTAGGTCGAGCAGTGGCAGGCTGTTGTCATCGCAGTACTTGAACACGACCGAGACCACGCCGCCCTGCGTGTCGTTCAGCCCCAGAATGCGCGAAAAAAGCACCGGCCCGAACTCGCTGACCGTGGCCCGAAGGCGGGCACCCTTCTCCCCGGAGAGGCTGAGAAACTCGACGCTACAGGCTTTGGGATGCCAGGTAATGCCGATTTTGCCCGCCCGTTCGGTGATTTTCGGGTTATCGGCACCGGCCATAGCTATCCCCGATAGGTCGCCTTTCACATCCATCAGCAGGCTGGGCACTCCATTTTGGGCGAGTTGCTCGGCAATAGCTTGTAGGGTCTTCGTCTTGCCCGTACCCGTGGCCCCGGCGATCAGGCCGTGGCGGTTGAGGGTGCGCAACGGCACTTTTACCTGTAGGGCAGGCAGGGCCTCCCCGTCGAGCATGGCTCCGCCCAGCACGATGGAAGTGCCGGAAAAGGTGTACCCGGCTTGTACATCGGCACTGAATTCTTCTTTTTTTGACATGGATGGAGAAAGTGTTGAGAATGTTGAGGTGGAACGTTTGGACGGCCAAAATTAAACAGTGTTTTGGTTATTACCGCCATTTAGGAGGTTGGCCGATAAATCTGATTTCTACACCTGCTCTACCTCTTTTTTCAAATGTACTTGTCCAAGACCGTCCGCAATGGGCGTTGTCGGGCTTTGCTCTCCAGCCAAGCCAGGAGTAGCCCATAGTGGCTGGCATCGTTCTTTTTTGCGACCTTTTCAGCCATAATGGGCAGGGCTCTTTCGGCGACACCCTTTAGCGAGTCGGTATTTTTACCAGTCCACATTACGTCTTTCAAAGTTTTCATGAGGTGGCATTCGAAGGAGTCATCATTTTTCTGGTGCGGAAAGTGTTCGTGTAGGGGAGACAGCAGCGCGCGGTAAGCATCGGCAGTAGCAAAACCCAGCTCGAAGCGTGCCAACGCCAGGTACAGCGCACTGGCACCGCGTGCCTCGGCATTGGAGGTTTGTTGTGCTGAATGATGCAGATTGAAGCTGAACCACTCAATGGCGTCTTTGTACCCTTCTCGTACAAAAAAGACCATGCCGGCCAAATAATGAATGACTTGCAAGCGGGAAGGAGGAACTTGGAGGTTCGATCTTTCGATTAGTTGTCGGACGTTATTAACATCTAAAAATTCCTTAGCTCTCAAGAAATTCTTTTGCATAATGTAAGCGACCAACCGTAGATAGACTACATGGGCTAAAAAATTGGGGTCGGAAGGGAGTATTTTTTCCAATTCGGCGGCGTAATCTTCCAGGTTCACTTCGGCTTTATAGGCCAAAGCCATCCCTAAGTAATTAAACAGATTGTCATAGTATCGCCGTGGGTCTTCCCTTTTGCGTTCGGGGTAGCGGTCGTACAACTCTATAATGGCTTTTAAATGCTTGACAATTGAGTCCAATTCATGCTCTTTCAAAAATTGACCTAAAAAAGCAGATGGTTTTTTCTGTTCGATCCGAATCAAATAGACCATTATAGTCTGAAAATTAAACTCTTCTTCGAAGGTCTCGCGTGGCGGATTATCATTAACGTACTGGATGAAATGGTTTATTTTGGCACGCAAGGCCAAACTTTGTTCTATATTCCGCTCACCTTGCGTTACAAGCCACAGCTCATACCGTAAATCTTTTAAATGAATGATCGTTTCCAATTGTTGGAGTTGCATACATTCGGTTGCATAGAGTTGACGTAGTTGGTTGACAGGTCGTTTTTGCACAGAGTGGAACAAGAGACCACATTCCATTTGAATTAGTTCCAACAACAAGGAGATCACTTCTAGCTTAGTAGCTAGTTCCTTGGTAGCACGAATCATGGCCAAGCACTCCTTCTTAAGACCTTTGCGAATTAGTAAGTGAATGTCCAGCATACGGGCATATAACTCCAAGCGTTGGTTATCTGCGGTATTTTGATGACGCAGGGCGTCCAATATGCGGTCGTACAGGTAGTTGGCCATTGGCCCCAATTCAATAGGCTGACTGATCTGGCGTAACTGCTGGCGATTGATAAATTTGGCATAAAAACCATCCATTGCTTCCTGTGGAGGGGACACTATCGCTTCTCTCTTTTTTTGTCGCTGTATCTCCATTACACAGTCGTTCACACAGTCGAAAAGTTGAATATACCTGGATTCGTGATTGTCAGTACGATAGCTGCGGATATGGCGCTTAAATATGTTTTTTTCCGGCATACTCATGGTAGAGACCAATTCGCGAAGTTTTACCAAAGAGTATGGCTCTTCCGCAGGCCATGCAGTAGCAACATTTTTTTTAATTCGCATATAAAAGGTTGTTTTTCAAAGTATTGACTTGTTGCAAAAGTAGAAAATAACGAGTGACATAAAAATGATTACACAAAAAAAAACACGTTGACCCGTTTGACCTCTTGTCGCCACGCTGTTAACTACTCTATTTTTGTCGAGTCAAAATCGCCTAACCCAATAAAAGTTTTTTGCTCAAATAAAATTTCTGAAAGTATGAAAGCACAAATTACCCAAGCACGCGACGGGATTATTATAGTAGATTTATTGCCGAGCCTCCGCGCTCCCCAAGGCATGGAATCCACCACTCAAACCCAAATTCCCGTCCGCCTGGACAAAATGGACTTTGAGTTCCAGGACGACATCTATCGCATCGTGGATATCGGTAACAGTACTCTGACCCCCACAGTAAAGACCGAGGTGACGGGATTCGAGTTTGATGAGGCGAATAACACCATCAAGGTGTTTGGAGCTAATGGCCAAACTGTCTATTCTGCCTCGACCGATGGCCGACTGGTGCAAGTGCGGGTCAATTTCAAAACGGCCTCCATTACGGTGTACGAATAGCAAGCCATTTCTACTTCCAAACCAATTAGTGATTGCCAGCTTCCTTTTTTGAACCTTCCCACGCCAGCTCCAAAGGGCGAAATGAAAACAGCAATGCCGCTCCGGTCTTCACCGGGGGGGCTTGTGTTTTTGGGGTCCTAGTGAGAAGACCGGCTGCTTATAGGGTATCAACTTATGAGTCAAAGCGGGAATCGCTGAGTTTGAGTAATATTTTCATGGAGCCTAATTCAGGAGCAACGTCTTATTAAATTGTCTAATAAATCATTGTTTGATAATGTATTATGAATTAAAAAATTATAACCAATATATAAACATCATACCTTCCTCCTTACTTAAAGCGGTTTTAGGGTATTGTTGGTCACTTGTGAGACCCCGTATCTTTGTAGGGTCAAAAGCGCAAGACGCTGGCGAGGCTTTTAAACTCTCGCAACTACGCCACCCCGAAAGATCAAGAAACCAAAGCCAGATGAGCATGCCAATTGATTACTGACCAAA
>JAYUXG010000670.1:0-2664 GCA_043753125.1 Saprospirales bacterium
AGCAGATACACATTGCGGAAATTGTCGATGCCCCAGTCGGTATTGCCAATCATATACTCGAACAAGGCGGTTAAAGCCGTCTGTTTTCCATCCAATTGATCGGTGGGCAGGTTGTATTCTTCCACCATGCTGCCCCGCAGGCGGGCCGCCACCTGTTCTTCGTGTTCCAGCAATAAGCAATACACTGGGGCTTTGAGCTGCTCCACGTGGCGGTCACGAAAGGCGACCTTCACCAGTCGAGCGCGCACAGCATGGGTAGGGCTGAGCCGCTCGAACAGCCGATAAGCCACGTATTCGCGCAACAGCAGGGCCTCGCTCTCGGAGTCGTTGAAGCAGGGTACGACCAGTTTGACCTCATTGAGGGTGTCCAGCTGGTTTCCACGGGTAAAGCCCAATAGATAGCCTGCACGAGGCAGGAGCGTCGCGCCAGTGGCAATAATGAATCTTGTTGATTTGGTTATACGGATAGACAGTCGGCAGAGAAATTACGTTGCAGGCCGCCGATTGGAAATAGTGTTAAATAATCGGCCAGCCCACCCGCCAAAGCCTTTCATTTGCACATCTGGATTAAAAGAATGTGGCCAATATGGTTTTTCTAAACCTCTCTCAACAATCTCACCGTTCTCAACATCCTTCATGACCGAAGCTCTCCTCCTCGAACGCCTCAAGGCCCAAGATCGCGCGGCACAAAAGTGGCTGTACGACCGCTATTCGCCGCTGCTGTTTGCGGCGTGCCGCCGGTACGTACGCAGCCATGAGGATGCGGAGGAAGCATTGGTCAGCGGGTTGTTCAAGGTCTTTTCCCAGATAGATTCTTATAGTGGACACGGGAGTTTCGAGGGTTGGATGCGCCGCATTGTGGTCAATGAAGCATTGATGTTGCTGCGTAAGTCGCAAAACTTGGTGTTTCCCGGCGACGAGGCGAATATTATAGACCAAGCCGACCAATTTTCCATTGAAGCGGAGCTGTCCGCCCGTGAAATCCTCGAACTGCTCGATCAACTACCCCCTGGCTGCCGCACTGTTTTCAACCTGTACGTACTGGAAGGATTCAAGCATCACGAGATCGCCGATACGCTTGGTATCAGCATCAATACCAGTAAAAGCCAATTGATCTTGGCCAAGGAAAAGTTGCGAGGATTGTTGAAGGTAAAGGGGTATTAAAATTATGAGTTATGAATGATAAATTACCAGACGGAATGAGTGCTTTTAATTCATAATTTCCAATTCATCGTTCATCATTTTTTCTATGCCTGATTTATTCGATCTCTTCAAAGAAAGCAACTCCGAACCGCACGAACGCCCTTCAGAGCAAGTATGGCAGAAGTTGGAAAAAAAGCTCGACAAAAGCCGTCGGCCCAAGCGGCGCAGCATCCGCTTTTTGCAACTGTGGATGGTCGGGTTGATTGTGCTATTCTTGTTGTTTACGGCAGTCGTGGTGTGGTATTTCGCCAAACACTAAATGGAACGCTTGCTGACAATGATAGCAAATCAGATCGGGATATGAGGCTGCGTTGGGTAGAATATCCTGAATAAGGGCAAGGTCGCGGTCAGCCTTGATAAGCCAATCTTGTGGATTTTCTGGATTCGTATAGCGTTTTGCCAGTTTGCAATATTTTGTGAACAATAAAAGAGCGACTGTCCTTGTAGATTTGCATTTCTTCCGGCGTAAAGACTAGAATATCCATCCCAAACAACCAGCGTTGGCCATTCGCTCGCAAGGCCTTTTGAAACTCTTGGGGACGCTTATGGTGTGGCAAATCCGTCTGCTGCACAATCGCCAAATCCAAATCGCTGTCCTCGGTGGCTGTGCCTTGGGCATAGGAGCCAAACAAGATAATCTTCTCCGGTTGGCATTCGCTAACCAAGATGCGGACGATTTCGTCAATTTGATCGGAGGTGACCATGTGGCGATTTTTTTTGCAAAAGTAAGGCTTTTAGACTTTTCCCTACCTTTCGCCGGTTTTTATTCAAAGGTGGCCCAGCCGTCCACCATAGTTCGTCCACCGTCCATTATGGCAAAGTCCAGCAAACCCGCTCCAAAGTCAATCTCCATCCCGGTCAAGCCCAAAGCCGCACTGCTCCCCAAGGCCGCTGCGGCCCGGCTGCCCACCGACTGGCTGGCCCGTCCCGCCGTTGCTGTCGACCCCATGCTGCGCAAGATATTCTGGGGCGTTGCTCTGCTTGGCCTCTTGTTCCTCCTCGGCCTGTCCCTCGGCAGCGGCATCAACGCGGACGACAAGTTCCAGGTGGACTACTCCCAGAAATTGGTAAATTACTACGGCACTTTTGGCCGCGATACCGCCGCGCTGCATATTCCCGATGGCAATATGCACCTCTACGGCGGTGCGTTCGAGATCGTGACCGGCTTCGCCAACAAAGCCCTTGGCTACCAGCCCACCGACCTCGGCTACCACCAGGTGCGGCACGCGGCCAGTGCCCTGCTCGGTTGGGTAGCCATGCTCTGCGCGGCACTGCTGGCCCGCCTCATCGCTGGGGAAAGAGCCGGGCTTATCACTTTGATACTCATGCTGTTGTCATCGCGTTTTGTGGGCGATTCGATGATGAACCCTAAGGATATTCCCTTCGCGGCGGGCTATATGTTGGCCATCTACAGCCTTGCTGCCGTGCTGACCCGTATGCCGCGACCCAAGCTTTGGAATT
>JAYUXG010000671.1:0-6562 GCA_043753125.1 Saprospirales bacterium
ACTTTTTCTTTGTCCCAAATGCGCATTGTCTCCTCGGGGTTTTTGGAAAAACCAAAGTCATTGGCGCGGGCAAATCGCTGTTTACCGCCGTCAATGGAACGGGCCATGAGCAGCTCTTCGGTGCGCAGCACGCCGAGTAGTTCCCGGATTTCCGGGCCAATCAGGTTCTGGCCGCCATCGCCGCGCGTGAGCGAGAGGTAGGTCACGTCGAACAGTTTCTCGTTGGCGCAATAACTGATAAAACGTTGGTTTTCATCGTCCGGGTGCGCAGCCACATAAAGCACCGAACCCAGCACATTCAGTTTTTTGATCGCTTGGTGCAGGTCGGCACCAGTCGGTTTGGCAGGTTTTTGCGCGGAGATGAGGGCTGGCAGAAGGCAGAGGCCAAGCAGAAAGAGGGTAATATTTTTCATGGAAATCAGAAAACGAAGGTCAACTAGGCCGATGGTGAAAGGAGCATGCAGGGAACAATCAGGCATGGCCGATGTTCAAAAACCAGCGGCAGGCGAAAGAAAAGGAAATTATTGCTCCAAGTCCTTTCCAATGTCGCGGCGGAAATATTTGCCCTCAAATTGGATGACTTTCGCCTTGCGGCTGGATTTTTTGACCGCCGTGGCTAGGTCTTTGCCATAACTCGTGATGGCCAGTACCCGGCCCCCAGTGGTCAGTATTTTTTCTTCCCCCGGAGAAGAAGTTGTGCCAGCATGGAAGAGCAGACTGTCTTTCCCTTGGTCCAAACCAGTAATGATTTTACCCTTGACGTAGTCGCCTGGGTATCCGCCGCTGACCAAAACGATCGTGGCCGCCACTCGTCGGTCGGTCCGGATTTTCACCCGACCCAAAGTACCCCTGGCACAATGTTGCAACAACTGGACAAAGTCATTTTTCAGGCGCGGCAGCACGGCTTCGGTCTCCGGGTCGCCCATGCGGCAATTATACTCAATGACGAATGGCTCACCGTCCACGCGAATTAATCCAAAGAAAATGAAGCCTTTATACGGGATTTTTTCCTGGCGCAGGCCGACTACGGTAGGCTGGATGATGCGGGTTTCGACTTTTTCCCACATCAGCCCATCCACGAAGGGCACTGGGCTAATAGCCCCCATGCCGCCGGTATTCGGGCCGGTATCGCCCTCACCGATGCGTTTATAGTCTTTTGCCTCCGGCAAAATCCGATACGTCTTCCCGTCGGTCAACACAAAGACGCTAAACTCGATGCCGGTCAAAAATTCCTCGACCACGACCCGCGCACTGGCTGCGCCAAATTTGCCGTCCAGCATCGCTTTCAATTCCGTGGCCGCCTCTTGGTGACTTTGGCAAATGACTACGCCTTTGCCCGCCGCCAGGCCATCGGCTTTGAGTACGATGGGCAGCGCGTGGGTGGACAGGTACTGCAATCCGGCATCCAGATTTTCTGCCCCAAACTCCCGATAGCCCGCCGTCGGAATATTGTGCCGCTGCATGAACTGCTTGGACCAGGCTTTGCTGCCTTCCAGTACTGCCCCGGCTTTGGAAGGCCCGATAACGGGGATGTTTTTTAAAGTGTCGTCGGCTTGAAAGTAGTCCCAAATGCCCCGTACGAGCGGCTCTTCTGGCCCCACGAGTACCATATTGACTTGATTGTTCCGCACAAAAGTGGCAATTGCTGGAAAATCGAGTGGGTCGAGAGCCACGTTCTGGCCGCAGGTGGCGGTGCCAGCATTGCCGGGCGCGATGTAGAGTTTGGCGCAGCGTTTACTTTGGGCGATTTTCCAGGCGAAGGCGTGTTCGCGGCCACCGGAGCCGAGGAGGAGGATGTTCATTTTAAAAGGGGTTCAAAACAGCGATATTTGCGAGCCTTCCATTTCGCGCTGGCGGTAGGCCTCGGCTTCGCGGCACAGGTGTGCGTCGGTCTCCCTTACCCAGACTTTTATGGCTTCTAAATCAGGAATTATATACCAGCCCCAGTGATCCAAGGGCGGATAAGGTTCATGGGTCAGATAGTCTTGCAAAGCCCAAAAAGTGCGTTCTTCGCAGTCCACTGCTCCCTCATATACTACTGGGATGGCTGGGTAGCCGTAGGGTTTGCCGGTGTCGTACTCACCAGTACGGTTGAAACGGTGGTGCCAATCTTGGTCGGGCCGATGGTGCATCACAATGTAGCGGTCAGGGCGCGATGCGTCGCGCATAAAGTGGGCTTGCTTGTTCATATCCAATTCTGGGTTTGTTCGTCTATCTTTTGCATCTGGTCAATGGTGAAAGCCAGTGCACGGATGATTTGTTCTACCCGCTCCGATTCCAGTAGCAGGTCGCGGCCTACGCGGTCTTTCAGGTACTTGGCCAGCACTTGGTAGCCGCCGATGTGAAACTGCCAAACCGCTTCTGGTACGCCGTCAAAATACTCGTTGCGTTGATGTGTAGCCGCCCGGTGCCGAAACTCTCGGCATCGGCTATAAAGGTGGCTTTTTCTACCACATGGCTGCTGCCTTGGCCGAGGTACTCACCTTGCTTATAGCCAGGTGGTACGCGCTCCAGCAGGTGCGCGGCTACTAGTTCACTGCCAAGTGCGGAGAGTGAGCGGAAAATAGCAATATCAGTAGGGAAGGGAATACGTGGAAAGTCTATTTTCAAAAACTCCGCGTACTTGTGGCGGTAGGTCGGCGAATGCAGTGCGGCGTAGAGATAACCGAAAATTTCTTCTGGGGAGGGGTTTTCCAAGGGGTATTTTTCTTGGACAAAAGAAATGAAAGCGGGGGTGAAATTGGGTTTTTTAATATCTTTTTTTTCATATGTGTAAAGAGGGAAGAACTGTTCCCCACCACGCGAAAACAGGTTGTAATCAATAATTTCGTCAGAAATGAAAACCAAGTTCCAGGAATCAACATTTTCAACATTTTGACCAGCACGTCCAACAGCTAATCCTAAGTTGGAATGTCCTAAGAAGTGGGACATTACTTTCTTTTGAGGACTACTGTAAAACCCACGTGAATTACCAGTATAAAAGGTAAATCTTTTGTCGAACGGGCGGTAGTGAATAGACCTTAAATTTACCCTATTTAAATTAATTTGAACGTCTTGTTGTGCAGATTTTACCTGCCAATCTCTTGAATCGTTACCTAACTTATAATCTTCTCTTATCTGTTGAGGAGATTTTTGTGAGAAATCTTTAATTAATTCCCATAAAATTTCTTTGTCAAACTTGATTGTAACCTGCTGCTTATCCCTACCCATTACTACTCCGCTACTTCCGAGGAAAAAAATTTCTTGGAGAGGCCAATTACTCTGGTATTCTTCTCTTTCTTGCAACGTTGATTTTTGTACTTTGAAGAGATAAAAAGGAGTAGTCGGTAGTATTTCCTCCCATGTAATGGATTCCATGTCACTTTCGAGGCATTGGTGGTACTTGTCAATACTGCTACCCCAAAATTCGGCGTGAAATATCTTTCTCTCCAAGCCAGTTTTTTTCACGAAAAATGAGATTGAAACACCTTGTTTTATGTCAAACACGTTTTCGTCAATGCCGCCGCCAGACGGTGTTTCCTTGGGTAGGTTAGAGCCGTGTAGGTCAAGGAGCCAGATTTGGTTAAAAGATTTCATCAAACTTTGTCGCATTCCGCGGAAAGTTGAATTCGTTAGAAAGCGGTGATTTGTTATAATCGCCACAATGCCCTCTTCTACTTGGTCCATTTTTTCTTGTGCGAAACGTATGAACTTCACATAATCGTCATTCAACCAATGCTTTTGCTCACCAAAATGCTTGCCGTCCACATATTTGTAAGTATCTATCAAGCCCGAAATCCATTGTCCATTATTTTTTGAAATCCCCGAATACGGTGGATTACCTGTAATCACCAGCACAGGTTTATCTTTCACCCGTTGGGCTTGGCGGCTTTCCTCGCTCAATGCGGGCAAAAAAGGAATTTTTACCTGCTTGTCAATGGGTTCAAGGGTATTGGTGAGAAATACCTGCAAGCGTTCGTCCGGCTGCATCGTATATCCGACATCACGGAGATACTGCGAGAGTTTGAGGTGGGCAATGGTATATGGCGCGATGAGGTACTCAAATCCGAACAGGTTTTTGAGGATGTGTTCGCGCACCAGCAAATCGCGCTTGCCACTCTGTGGGGGCAGGCTTTCGAGGATTTGGCGGATGATGCGCAACAGGAAGGTGCCAGTACCAACCGCGAAATCGAGCACCGTGACGCGCTGGCGGTTGGCCAGCCCCTCTCGGATTCCGAAAGTGGTCTGCAACAGGTGATCGGTGGCCCGGACGATAAAATCCACCACTGGCGGTGGAGTATAATAAACCCCGCGCTGTTCGCGCAATTTGGGGTCGTAAGCTTTCAGAAATGGCTCGTAGAAATAGAGGAACGGATCATCAGCCCCAAAATCGTCGGCTGCGGCACTAGGGCGACGTTTTTTGACAAAGGAGAGCGAGTCAACAATGGCAGACAGATCGAGGTTGTTGACGATGCTCAACACTTCTTCTACTACCCAGCGAATGGGCTGGTATTCGGGATGTTTGAGTTCGCGCAGAAAATCCACCAGTTCGCGGATGAGGTGGAAACTGTGAGGAATATAGTCTTGGGCATCGTTGAGCGTGATGACTTGGTGGTCAGCGTTGAGGCGGGCGAGGAAGAGGCCATAGACGAGGTTTTGGGCAAAGGCATCTGCAAACTCAGCAATCGCCAATTCGCTAAAAACGTGTTCGCGAAAGGTGGCATACAGTTGAAAGAGACGACCATCTTGCTTTTCTTTTTCCTGTCTTTCGAGTTCCTCGAGCAAGAAATCTTTGAGCAGACGGGCGCGGAGTGCAAGGGCTTCAGCAAGTTTTTTTACGTCGGCTATTTCGCGCGGGGCTTGGGAGAAGAAGCCACGCAAGAGTTTTTCCAAAGCAACTGTCCGTTCGGCGGAAACGATGGCCTTGGGGTTTGCCAAATCCGTTTCGTAAGCGAGCATTTCCCGTTGCTGTACCTTTCCATCACGTAGCCAAATCCATTCGAGATAATTGGTTATCAAGAGATTGCCAGAAAGTGATTGGTATTTCTTGACCTGCTCAGACTTGAGAGTTTTGTCCAGATTCTCACCGATTTTTTTGTTCTCTACATAACCGACAATTGTCTCCGTGTGAGATATTTTGAAATCGGGTGAGCCAAATCTTCCCCCGCGTTTTGGTTCGTGCAATATCCGTTGGCCTTTGGTGGCAAACGCTTTGAGCAGGGTCTCTAAGGTGGAGCGATGGGAGTGTTCGGTGACTTCGGCCACCGGGATTGATTGCAAGGAACGGAAATATTGTTCGAAAGGCATGGCTGACCGGTGGGCAATTTTTGGGAAGCAAGATAAGGCACTACTGCCCAAAAACATACTGCACCACATTGGCCCCCATTTGCAAAGCTTTCTGACGCAATTCTTGGGAATCATTGTGTACATCGTCCCAGCCGTCGCCTAAATCAGTCTCGAAATTGTAAAAGCACACTAATCGTCCCTGATAGATCAGCCCAAAGCCCTGGGCAGGCTTTCCATCGTGTTCGTGGATCTTTGGCAGACCGTTTTTGTACTCGTATTTCTGGTGGTAGATCGGGTGGCTGAATGGCAATTCCACAAAATCCAGTTCCGGGAATACTCTTTTCATTGCAGGACGTACGAAGGGATCAAGGCCAAAGTCGTCATTTAGGAATAGAAAGCCACCGCCTTCCAAGTAGGTGCGCAGATTCTTGGCTTCCAAGTCGCTGAACAACATATTGCCATGTCCCGTGGCGTACACGAAAGGGTAGCTGAACAGGTCGGCACTGCCCGGCTCCACGGTGCCATATTCCAAGTCGAAGTTGGTACGCAAGTTGTCGTTGCAGAACTTAGCCAGGTTGCGCAGTGAGTTCACATCATTGTACCAGTCGCCGCCGCCATTGTATTTTAGGAGGGCAAATTTGACGGTGGGAGGTGGGAACACAGAATGCGGAATACGGAATGCGGAATTTAAAAACGTGGCAGAGAATAAGAAGACGCAGAGAAGTATGTAACGCATTTATTTTGTGTTTAATAGGCTTATTGTATGTTGAAAATCAACGCACAACACGATTAAGTTTAAATAATGGTCCGGTTAGTTAGGTTTCTTGCTTTGATGTACATAGTCTCGGTGTCCTAAAAGCCGCAAAAATCGTCGCAAAGAACGGGAATTGCGGGCTGCATTTTCTATGTTCAATTTTTTGGCGATTTGTGTTCCGTCAATAGTTTTGTGAAATGTTTTGCCATCCTTCTTCAAACCGGAGAGCAGTCCAACTGGGTTAGCCACATTATCTGCTTTATCATTTTCCACCTTCTTTTTAAAAGTTGTGGTGATATGAAAACGATCAAGTTGAGAAATGGCCTCTGGATCGGCAATGAGCCAATTTTCAAATTGCTGATTTTTGACCACTACTTCTACTTTTGAGTAACCTTTTTGGTGAAAAGCCATTTTTAGTGCTTGTGCACGAGCGATGATACATTCCTCCAAATCCTCCAAATCAATCAAAACCACTATCAAGTCGGCTTGCTTATGAAGGGTCATTTTTGCCTCCACCGCTTTTACAATGGAGCCGACCGGGCC
>JAYUXG010000672.1:0-2658 GCA_043753125.1 Saprospirales bacterium
CACATCTAGCAGATGGACGCGGGGTGGGGCCATTTCCGAAGCGATGGCTTTATGGCCCAAGTCGAGGCACAGCTGGTTGGGGCCGGGTTTGCTGATAACACGGGTCAGCACAACCGCCGCATGTTGGAAGGCCAGTTCGGGAAACTTGGATGAGTAGCCCCAATCCCACAACAACACCGTGCCGGGGCTAAGGGTGCGTTCCGGGTAGGCGGCGTGGATCGGTAGGGTAGGGGTGCCACCGCAAATCAGTTCTTCTAATTGTACGCCTGTGTTTTCCAATAGATGGACTAGTTCGAGTACATTTTTGAAAGCCGCCGTGCAAGCGGTGGTTCTTTGTTCCGGGTCGGCTAAGTGCAGGTGACCATCGTAGGCGTGCAGGCCACGTGGGTGCAGCCACCGCGATTTGATTAGGTGTTGATACAATTTCAACGCCTCCGGGCCGGGTTGGATGCCAGTGCGTCCCATACCAACATCCAAATCTAAAAAAGCATCTAATGGCGTGGCTAGTAATTGGGCTTGATTTTCTAATAACTGTGCTTGCCGGGCATTGTCCACTAATGTAGAAAAAAGCACCTCCGGGTAGGTTTTTATTAGTCGAAATAACTGCTCCACCGCCGGGCCATACAGCGGATAGGCGACTAGCACGTCTTGTCCGCCACTGGCCGCTACCATGTTGGCCTCGCTCAGGGTGGCGCATTTGAAGCGGGTAATGCCCGCCTCGACCTGCATTCGCACGACTTGCGGCAGTTTATGGGTCTTGACGTGCGGCCGCAGGCGTTGAGTGCCGCCCGCGATGGCGACCATACATTGAATGTTATGTTGGATGCGGTCTGGAAACAACAGGACGGCTGGCGTAGCAATGGTTGTTTCGTTGGTTATTTTGTACCAGTGGGACGACATAATTAAATGGGCAAAATGCAAATTAGCAACAGGAGCAAACCTACTCGTTCAATTCAAATATGGCCTCGATCTCCACTGCGATATTGCCGGGCAGGATCATGCCGACGGCACTGCGGGCACCGCGTCCGTTTTCACTGCCCAATAGTTCCACCATCAGTTCGCTGAATCCATTGATGACTTGGGGCTGCTGGCCAAATCCCGGCTCGCAATTGACCATACCCAACACCTTGACCAGCCGCTTAATACGGTCTAGGTCGCCGAAGTGCGCACGAAGAGTAGCCAGCATGGTCAGACCAGTCTGTCGGGCGGCTGCTTTGCCGTCTTCGATGGACAAGTTTTTGCCCACTACGCCAGTGATCAGGCTGCCGTCGGGCCGCACGGGCGGCTGGCCCGACACGTAGAGCAGATTGCCAGCGATGACCACCGGATGATAGATGCCGCCCGGCGGTGGGGAGGGCGGAAGTGCTATCTGTAGGTTTTTTAGTTGTGCTTCTATCATGGTTGCCGGGTAATAGTTAGTGGTTAATGGTGGGATTGGGACAGGGCGGAGCAGATAGTTTTGTTGGGGAGGTAAGGTAAGTTTTTTGGGAAAAAAAGCAGGGCAACCTTTTCAACGGGCAGTTTTTCGATCCTGAGTAGTGCCGGCTTTATTCTTGGAAACAGGGTTACGCTATGAGTATGCTACGCACACGAATGACAAATTGTGGAGTCCGCGCGTCAGCCTGGCCTATGCATTTTCCAAAAACACGTTCTTGCGGGCGGCTTGGGGCCATTACTACCAAACACAGTTCATCAATAACCTGGATGTCAACCACAACGCTTCTACTTTTAATAAGGCGGAATTATCAAAGCATTATGTGCTGGGTTTGGAGCATCTGTTTGGGAATGGTCTTAGTCTGCGCCTGGAAGGCTACTATAAAGATATGCCGCGCATCAACCCGATTTACCAGAACCTGCGCGACCCGCTGGAAGTATTCCCGGAGGCCCGAAACGACGTGATTAAAATAAATATCAATGGCACCACCGCTCGGGGCATCGAACTGTTCTTGAAATATGACCTGGGTAAAAAGGTGTCCTGGTGGTTCAGCTATGCGCTGGCCAAAGCCGAGGACGATGTGCGCAGCATAGAGTTTGACGGCCAGGGGACTCCCCGGACGGGTAATGTACCCCGCACCACCGGTCAGCGACACACTATCTATACCGATGTGAACTACCGCCCCACCCGGAAATGGCATTTCAGCCTTTCCTGGCAGGCCTACACCGGATGGCACCGCACCAACTATCATTACAACACCAGAACCATGGCCGATGGCCGCCTGCTTTTTTACCCGGTACACGAACTGTTCAATGCGACCCAGTATCCGGCCTACCACCGGGTGGACCTGCGCATTAACCGGCATTTCCAATTGCCGAAAAGCAGGATTTCGGCTTTTCGGCACATCATCAACCTGTACAACCAGAAAAACCTCCGCAAATTTGACTTGAATGCGACGCATCTCGACACCGACGAACTGATACCCGATGGTAACGGCGGTTACATCACGCCACGTGGGGACAAATACTGGTTTGGGATCACGCCGGTAGCCGGGGTGAGCTGGGCGTTTTGAAAGACATGAGTCATCCGGAATTTTGCTTGGAAAAGCCCTCTCCGTAGGCTCATAGGGTTAATTGGAACGCGAATTGGGAGAGATTTTAAAAAGGTGCGTGACGGCGCGGCATAATTGGAACGCGGATGACGCGGATTGGCACGGATCAAAA
>JAYUXG010000673.1:0-6539 GCA_043753125.1 Saprospirales bacterium
CGGTTTTAAAAACCGCCTGGAAGATTTCCAATAGTTCAAATTTTGAAATCTTATGCCCATTGGTCAGGTGGATCAAACCCGTGATGTTTTGCTCCATGGTCGCCTCTATCGCCTTGGCCAGTTCCAGGGTAGTTACCCCGCCCCAGAAGGCGTTGGTATAACCGGTAATGGTTCCCGATTGCTGCATGAACCAATGGTAGAGACCAATACCAGTGTCTTTTAATTCGGGGCCAATAATGGAGGTCCTGATGGTCAGGTGCTGACCATAGTCCACTTCGCCCAAAGCCTTCGATTGCGCATAGAACCCGATGCCGTCTTTAACGTCTTGTTCCGTATAGCCCCCTTTTTCACCACTAAATACGCAGTCCGTGCTGATGTGGATCAATTTAAAGTTTTTTTCCGTGCCTTCTTTGGCTAAAAAATGGGGTAAATAGGCATTGAAAAAGATTGCTTTGTGGGGATTGTCTTCGGCATCCTTATTGAGGATACCTACGCAATTGATAACCGCAAACGGCTTTTCTCGGGCGAATATAGCCGCCAAGGTGGTAGTGTCATTTGCATCTGCGGTGTAGGTAGAAGCAAAGAAATCATTGCTTCTGGATATATCAACGACCTCGAAATCGGGCAAGGTTTTAAAGTAATGATAAATAACGTGACCGGCCATGCCTTTTGACCCAAGGATGATGATTTTTTTCTTCATTTGTTCCAAGTCACCCGATTAACAATCGAAGTATAGCTTTGAATGACCCTAATCACCCGATCAGACGTGTTTTTCACCTGGTACTCCCAGGGAAGGTCCATGTTTTGCGCTGCAGCATCGGTTTTTTTAACTATTTCTATGGCTTGCATTATATGGTCGCGGGTGATGCCGCCCAACACGATACTTCCAGCATCAATGGCCTCGGGGCGCTCGGTGCTGGTGCGGATACTAACCGCTGGAAAACCCATCATCGCGGACTCTTCGCTGATGGTGCCACTGTCCGAAAGGACTATGTAGGCCGCTTGTTGCAATTTTACATAGTCAAAGAACCCCAGCGGCTCAATGTTTTTAATCAGCGGATGAAAGGAAATGCACGCTTGTTGAATCCGCTTTTTGGTGCGTGGATGGGTGGAAAAGATGATTGGAAACTGATATTGCTCGGCCACATGGTTCAGCGCATCCACCAGAATTTCAAAATGATCTTTCAGATCGATGTTTTCCTCCCGGTGTGCGCTCACAACCAGGTATTGCCCTGGTTGGAGGGCCAGTTTTTCTACGATGCTGCTTTGGGCAATTTTATTCTGGTATTTGTCGAGCACTTCGCGCAGGGGCGAGCCGGTGACGAAGACGTGGTCTTTGCGGAAGCCTTCGCTCAATAAGTACCTGCGGCTGTGTTCGGTGTAGGTCAGGTTGATGTCGCTGATGTGATCCGATATTTTCCGATTGATTTCCTCTGGTACGTTCTGATCGAAGCACCGGTTGCCGGCCTCCATGTGAAAAATCGGGATTTTGAGCCTTTTGGCGGCAATGGTACACAACACGCTGTTGGTATCGCCCAACACCAGCAGGGCATCGGGCAGCTCTTTGGCGAATACCTCAAAAGACTTGGCAATTACGTTGCCGATGGTATCGCCCAGGTGGCTGCCGACCACATTCAGGAAGTAGTCGGGTTTGCGTAGTTGCAAATCCTCAAAAAATATCTCGTTGAGGGTGTAATCGTAATTCTGGCCAGTGTGGATGAGCAGGTGTTCAAAACACAGGTCACACTTTTTGATGCACTCGGCCAGCCGGATGATTTCGGGACGCGTCCCAACTACGGTAGCTACTTTTAGTTTTTTCACGGAAATTGGTTTACCCCACCCCTAACCTCCCGACTAAAGTACGGGACAGGCTCTCCCCCAAAAGGCAGGGGGACCTGATCGTGGTGTTTTCTGTTCGTTGTCAGTACCCTGGGGATTAAAACCGTATTTTGTCAAGGCACCGAAGATTAATAACTTGAAATTTAATTTAGTGCCCTCCTCGCTTTCGGTGGAGAAGCTATGAGTGGGGTTGCAACGGGCTAAAAGCAGCCATAACCCCAGCATAAGCTGCCAGCCAGTATTCTACGTTAGCGTGTATATCGAAACTTTGGCGGGCCAAGGCCAAGGCGCGATTCCGGTAATGGCGATATTCTTCCGGGGGCAGCTGTAGGGCTTGTTCGATGGCTGTTGTCAGGGCCGCCGGGGTATTGTCGACCCAAAAACCAGCTTGCTGCTCTGCCAATAGTGCCCAAGGGGTGCCGGTGGAGGCAATGACGGGGGTGCCTTGGGCCAGGGACTCCACCACTACATTACCAAAATTTTCGCTATGCGAGGGCAGGATTAAAAAATAAGCATTGGCGTACAGGGCCTGTTTAGCTTCCCCATCGACAGAGCCGATGAACTGCACTCTTGATTGCAAACCGAGGTCTTTTGCTTGTTGCCGCAGCCCTTCTGCATAAGGATTACCGCTGTCGCCCGCGATGGTGAGCTGTAAGCCCAAGGCTTTGAATTGCGCCGATTGTGATAAGGCAGTGATCAGATTTTCGAGGGCTTTGATGGGGTGGACCCGACCAGTGAAAAGTAAATAGGGTGGGGTGGACGGGTTTGGCGCGACAGGCACCGGCAATTCCAGAAAATTTGGTATTTCCGTCACTTTGGCCTGTGCATCCATCACCATTTTCACCCGTTGGGTTTCGGCTGGACTGGTGCTGTGAAAAACCACCTTTTTGGCAAAGAACCGTCGAATCAGCCATCGGATTGGTGCTTTTGTCCAACTTCCGTAGTCTAAGGCGTACTGGAACAGCTCTCCGTGTGGCGACCAGACAATGGGTTTGCCGTGCCAGCGGGCGGCGAAGGCGAACACTAAAGAAGATGGATAGTACAAAGAGGTTAAATGCATTACATCGCAGCGCGGTATGGCGGCGAGGGTACAGGACATCATGCGCCAAGGAAAAAGTACGGAACGAGAGGTATAATAAATCACGCGTCCGTAATCGGTGTCTAGCCACTGATCGAGCACTACTTTTCCTTCGACTTCGCTATTGGTGGTCACGATGGTAACGGCTACCCCCTTTCGCACCAACGCCTTGGCGATCCAATAGACCGCATTGCTGGGTCCTCCTTGCGCAGGATAAAATATATTGATGGGAAACAAAATTTTCAACAGACAACAAGACAATAAGCAACAAAACAAAAAGGCAATTGGCAAAATAGCAAGGCGAGATTCCGATTTTTATCGGGCAGACAAATTCGATGATGTACTTATTTTAGTTCGTTTTGTACATAATCTAAGCCTAAGAGCAGTTTTTTCAACTCGTCCGCCGTCAGGCGATAGGTGTTGTGCGAATTGTAGTCGTCCAGTTCCGATGTTTTCACCTCGCCTTCCACAAAATATTTGGAGTAGTTTAGGTCACGGTTGTCGGCAGGCACCCGATAGTAATCGCCTAAGTCATTCGACTTAGCCATTTCCTCGCGGTTGAGCAGGGTTTCGTAGAGCTTTTCCCCGTGCCGGGTGCCGATTATTTTGATCTCGGCGGGGACGTTGAAGATTGACTGTAGGGCAATGGCCAGCTCTTCAATGGTGGAAGCGGGCGATTTTTGCACAAAAATATCGCCGGCGTGGGCGTGGCTGAAGGCAAATTTGACCAATTCGACGCTTTGATCCAACGACATCATAAAGCGAGTCATGTGGGGATCAGTGATGGTAATCGGGTTGCCGTCCTTGATCTGTTTGATGAACAGCGGGATGACGGAGCCGCGCGAAGCCATCACGTTGCCGTAGCGCGTGGCACAAAAGACCATCTTTTGCGAGTCAAGCAGGCGCGATTTGGCGATCATCAACTTCTCCATCATGGCTTTGGAAAGGCCCATAGCGTTGATAGGATAGACCGCTTTGTCGGTACTGAGTACGGCTACTTTGCTCACGTTGTTGCGGTAAGCGGCTTCCAACATATTCTCCGCCCCCAATACATTGGTGCGTACGGCTTCCATCGGATAGAACTCACAGGAGGGGACTTGCTTTAGCGCGGCAGCATGGAACACATAATCTACGCCGTGCATGGCCGAGTTGATGCTATCGAAGTTTCGTACATCCCCGATGTAGAACTTTATTTTGTTGTTTCCGTATTCAATCCGCATATCCTCTTGTTTCTTTTCGTCACGGCTAAATATGCGGATTTCCTTTAGATCAGAATCTATAAACCGTTTCAGGACAGCGTTGCCAAAAGAGCCGGTGCCACCGGTGATTAACAGAACCTTGTCTGTGTACATGAGAATTTTTTGAAAATTAATTTTTATGCATTTGTGCGAGCAAGTGGGTATTTATAATTAGTTTAGAATGGTTTGGTTGCTACTAATTTGCGTTTATGCGAAATCATACTACGTTTGTCAATGATTTATTTTGATGAAAGACTAATCAGGCGTTTTAAAACCAGGAATAGCACGAGCAGGTAAAAAGAAAAAAACTGGTTGATCACTATAGCCATCGGTCCCACAAATCCCGCTCGGTTGAGGCTATAGCCCATCAATAACGCATAGACGATCGTCAAACTGAACAAAATGGGGTTTCCTTCGGTGAGCCTGGCTAATAAAGACAGGACAAGGGCAATAATGATGGCGTGTATAAAAGAAAAGTTTTTTCCATAGATATACACGCTTTCAGTGACCAGCCCGGTCAACAGGATGAAAAAGCCAGGAGTGCCCATTCTCTTGCCCAGTAATATCTCGGCTATATCCGCAGTGGGCGAAGCAGGCGGTACTTTGCCGATCAACACTTTTGGGATGGGCAGCGTAACAAACCAGAAGTAGAAATTCTTTATATTGAAATCGTTTTCTCGATCGAATATTTTGCGCGAAAAAGTTGGGAAGCTCGTCTCAACAAATATAACCACGTTAGAGACTTTCTTTTCCAGGGATTTGGTGGTTTTTACTTTTTCCCCCGCTCTTAGTTGGGTATAATAATAGCTGAACGATAGCAAAAGCGGGGCAAGAACGAAAGAGGCAACCACCAAGAATTTTCTAAGTTTTTGGTTGTAAAACCACACAATAGAAAAAAATATAAGCAACACCGAGATGATTTCACTTCTTCCGGCGTAAGACACCAGACAATAGTTCATGTAGAGGGGCAATGCCAATAGTATGATTAGCAATAACAGCCTATGCCTGAAATTGTAGACACCCATCAGGTAAAAAGGGTACAATAAAAACGTGACATTGGCCGCAATTTTTCGAATTGGCTGGTCATATTCCCCCCCGCCACCAAAACGCGCTTTAAACTCTGCGGCAATATCAGGGGCGGGCGGCGAAATCAGTTTGTACAACTGAAAGGTGGGAAACATGAGCGGAATGGCCGCTGCCAGCACATAGGCGGCGAACACGGAGTAAACCAGCCAATTTCGGTTGGTAAAACTGGTAAAAAAACTGCCGGTCGATTCCGCGATGACCTTTCCCAAGCGGGGCGTTAAGAGCAGGAAGAATCGGTAGGAAACAGAAAATGCCGCCAGGAAGATATAATAGTGCAATTCATAGTCCTTATGTACCCCTTTAACGTACCCAATTCCGACCCCGCTGTAGACCCAAAAGAACAAAATAAAAAGCGTGTAATAGAGCTTTTGGGTGGCGTTGTGCAGTGTACTATAAAACAGAGCATAGATAAGCAGGGTGCAAATACTTACCTGCCAACTGGTATAAGTATCCCGGATATCAAATGGATCGAACATTTAGATGCTGTGATAAATCTGCACCAATTTGTCCCGTTCCGGCGACCAGCTAAGATCATAGGCCAGCATTTCCGCATGCTTGCGGTACACTTCATTGCGTTGCTTGTCGAGCATATAAATTATCTTGGCCGCTATCTCCTCCGGGTTTCTTTCATTCACGGTCTCCCCAATACTGCCAAAGGGATTGCGATAGATAACGTCTGGCAGGGTCTTGTTGTGGCTGGCCAAAATGGGGACGCGGGCCATGACGGACTGGCTCAGTTTGTTGGGTGTATTGACCGTATTACCCTCATAATCACTGGTTTGATAGAGCAATACCGATACGTCCGCGTTAGATAAGATATACACAATGTCTTCGGGCGGATAAGGACCGATAAAAATGACGCGTTCCGGCCTGATGTGGAGAGAAACGGTGATCTGGGCCACTTCTTCCTTGAATGCTTTGATGTTGCCGGCCCCCATGATGCAAAAGTAAACGTCGTCGGGTAGGTGGGCGAGCGCAGCAGTCATTTTATTGATGCCCCGATCAAAATTCAAGTATCCCACGTACATGACAATCTTGCTGTCGGGTGGCAGCTGCAATTTTTCCCGAAGCCTCGTCTTGCGCAACAGGCTATCCTCTACAAACGGCTCTCGGTTCATAATCACATTTATTTTTTTCCCGTACCTCGATTCCATTTCCTGGGCGATAGGTTCGTTCACGCTGATAGCGGCAGCACAATCCATCACGATCTTTTTTTCATAGGCAAACCATAGCCTATTGATAAAACCAGTAGTGTTGGGCACCTCAAATTCATGCGCATCGTACACTACTTTCGCGTT
>JAYUXG010000674.1:0-35066 GCA_043753125.1 Saprospirales bacterium
GTTTTGCGCCAGCAAAGTGTAAGTGGTGGTAGCGGTTGGCGTTAGGATAACCGTTGCGCAGGTGTCGCAGCTCAATCCCGTGGCGGGTGTCCACGCATACGAATCGAAGTCGGAAACGGTGTAGGTCAGGCTTTCGCCGGGGCAAATGGTGGTGTCGGCGAGCCGGGCATCGGCCACTAAGTTGATCACTAAAGTGAAGGTATCGGTCAGCACGCAGCCAGCGGCGTTTTGCGCCAGCAAGGTGTACGTGGTGGTGGCAGTTGGCGTTATGGTGACTGTTGCACAGGTGTCGCAGCTCAGTCCCGCCGTGGGTGCCCACGCATACGAGTCGAACCCAGCACTGGTGTAGGTCAGACTTTCGCCGGAACAAACACTGTCGTTCGGGAAACGCATATCGGCCAGCAAACTAAAGGTCAGCAACACCGAATCGCGCTGTTTTTGCCCGCAGGTGTCGGTCACTTCCACCCAGTACACATCGGGCAGATTGGTGCTGTACGTGGAGTCCGTGGAGCCATCTTGCCATAGATAACTGACTAAACCGCTGCCCGCCGCACGGAAGACCACCGTGCTGTCGTGGCACAGCACCACGTTGGGGCCGAGATTGAGGGTATCGGCGCAGATAAACGTCTGTTCCATTTGGCAAATGGTCTGTACATTGGCCGTGACCGGCACGACGGCGGGATGTGGGGCATCCACCAAGGGCATGACGTTCGTATTGACCTGTAACATGACCGGCGCATCCGGTAGGCCAGTCGGCACGCTCATCACGACCGGAGTTGGGGTCCAGTAGCTGCAACTGTCGCCCAGGCTACCATTGGCATTGGCCTTGACCAGCAGCATCCGGCTGGTACCATTGGCCTGTTCGGTAGTGGCCGTAAAAAAAAGGTTGTTGCCCAAGGCTATGATCTGCCCCTGTTGCGATTCGGTTTGGCCAAAGCCATCCTTAATACCGTAATGCAACTTGTTGGCCCACAAGGGTTGGCCTTGTTTATTGGTTTTCAGGACGAACAAACTGCCGCCAGCCGCATTGCTCGCCCGCCCGTACAGCACGTAGCCGTCTGGCACCCGGATGAGCTCTTCCGCCACCTCATTGCTCCATTCCGGGAGGTCGTATTTTCTTCGCCATTCGATGGTGCCGTCCAGGCGATGTTTTTGCAGAAAAAAGGTGGTGGTGGACAGGGATGGGTCACTGGTGTTGCCGGTGTAAGTGGCGATCAGGGCATCGCCGTCTACGATCAGGTCGCGTCCGCGCAGGTGGGCCGGGGCGGTGAGGGGCGCGCCGCTCAGCCGCGTCCAGAGGGGCGCACCGCTTGCCGTGTCCAGCCGGGTGAGTGCGCTGCGGACGAACAGGTCGGTGAAGACGCTCATGCCGTTGATGGCCCGGCCCAACGCGTAGAGGGTGGAGTCGTGGGCCACTATCGCATTGAAGGACTCGTTTTTGCCCAGATGATAGTGCTTGGTCAGCGGAGAAAGCGGTGCTCCGGTGTTGCGGTCTATTTGCAGCACTAGAGCATCGCTGTTAACCGATACGGACATCTCTTCGTAGAATACCTCTCCGTACGCCAGATAGTGGCCGCCAGGCCTTTTTTCCAACAATCCGCTGAGGGTGGCTATCTCGTCGTTTAGTGTTTTGGTCCACAAAACGCTGCTGGTGAATGGATTGTAGCGAAATACAAAACCGCGTCGCAGGTCCTCCGTGCCTTGGGTGCCGCAACCGGCGATCATGCCATCAGAATCCACGATGATCTCGGATATGTTATCCAGGTTGCCCGTGCCAAAGTGGAGGAAACGGGTGCTGATGATGTCGCCATTGGGTGCGATCTTGAGCAGGGCCGTGCGGCCAACGACCACGCCAACGACATACAGGTTGCCATCGCCGGAGGGGCAAATGGTGTAGCCGCGGTTGAAATTGGTGACGACTTTCAGGAAGGTATTGTTGGATTGGGCCAGCGTAGGGGCGGTATGGGCTAGACAAAACAGCACGGCGAGGAAAAACGAACGCATCGGATAGGGAGAATTGGGTTGTGAAAAAAAGTCGCCGTTTGGGACGTTTTTAGCGTTGCATCGGGCCAGTGTAATGAGAGGCTGGTGTCAGCAAGCGGCTGCACCTCGGCGGGATGAAGCCGGAGGCAGAGTGTCAAGACCACTTTGTACGGCTCGAACCGCTATCGCCGAGGAACACGGGCTGTAACTTGCCTTGTCGTTCAAAAAATGTACCACAAACGCAAGCGCAACTCACGGGCCGCGACGCTTTTATGTATTTGGGTAGTAACGACGGTTGTGAGCCGTTGGCCAGTCCTTAAGCCCGGCATTCACCATCAAGCAGGAATGAGATTGGGAGAGAATGTAGTACAGGAGGGTCATTTGGGCCAACAGAGGCAACCTGAAAGTGCCTGTTATGAGAAACACCATAGCTGGTGGGCTATGGTGTTTCTCCATGTTTGCTCAAATTTGTTGCCGTAGGAGAGTAGTCCTAAGCCATAGATGAAAGGTGTTTGGAGCGTGGCGAAGCCAATAATTACTTCACCAATTCAAATTGATACGACACCCGCTCGATGCGGGGGTTGCCAGCAGCATCGGTATTCTTAAAAATCAGGTCAATGTCAATCTTTTCTGCCGCGTCCTTTTCGGTAGAGTCGAACACGACCTCCAAGCGACCCTTACCGTTGAACGGGATGGCCAGGCGCGGGTAGTCCACTGTGGTACATTCACAGGCCGAAATGCCTTCCAACTGCACGTCGCCGCCAGAGATATTGGTGAATTCAAAGGTCATGCTGCGTTTTTCGCCCTTTCTCACCGTCCCCAAATCTACAAATTTTTTGTCCCAGGTGACCAGTGCTGTAAGCGGTTTGGGCAGTGCTGCGATAGGCGGGCCTTGGGCTTTTTGAGCGGTGTGGCAGGCCAAAAACAGGGTTAACAGGGGAAAAAGTAATTTAATCATTTTTGAAATCAACAATCGTGTAATCTGAATTCTGGTAGGGAGCTCAAAATCTATTTTAGCTCCGGCGGCCACCCAGCAGGCGCAGCATCAGCAAGAACAGGTTTATGAAATCCAGGTAGAGCGTCAACGCGCCATAAATGGCTTTTTGCTGGCTGTTGTCCACGCCTTCCTGCTGCATCGCGTTCAGGGCCTTGAGCTTTTGGGTGTCGTAGGCGATCAGGCCGACAAACACCAGCACGCCGATGCACGTAGTAATCCAATAAAAAGTGCTGTTTTGCCAAAAAATGTTGACGATACTGGCTAACACGATCCCGATCAAACCCATGAAGCACAGGTTGCCAATCGTCGTCAGGTCCTTTTTGGTATAAAACCCGTAGGCACTCATGATGCCAAAAATGCCCGCCGTAATCAGAAAGGTAGAGGCAATGGAACCAGCGGTGTAGATGATAAAGATAAACGCCATCGTCAGGCCGTTCAGCACCGAATAACCCAGAAAGAGGGCGGTAGCGGTGTTGGCCGACATACGCATCAGGGCCGACGAGAGATAGAAGACCAGGCCCAGTTCACCAAGGATCAGGCCATAAAAAACCAGTTTGTTGCCAAAGATAACGTTCAGCAAAGCTGGTGAAGAAGCGACAAAAAAAGCGGTGATGGCAGTGAGCAACAAGGCCAGGCTCATCCAAGCGTAGACGCGGGAAACGAAATTGGCATCGTCCACACGGGCTTGGTCGGAAGAAAAAGAGGATGGGTACATGGGTGGAAATAAGGAACGATGAAAGATTTTTGGAAAGGACAAAAATAGGGGATTTTCCAACAATTGGTATTGCATAAACTGAAAATTCAGGTGATGCTGCCAGCTGATGCAAACCGTCGCGCGTCATCCACTAGTATAAAATTCATTTTTTTGGCAAGCTGCTTGCATCTAATTTTGCCAATCAAACGAAAAGCCTTTTCGCCCGACTGGCATACCTTTTTGCAAACAAACTTCATGCGCACCAAACCACGCCGACTCCGCCTGCCCGATGCCGTCTTACGCCGACGACTTGCCCACTCCCCGCGCACCGCTCCGGAGTATCCCACCACTGCCCGTATCGCTACTTTTAGCGATGGCGTTATTTCCATCATCATTACCATCATGGTGTTGGGCTTGAAACTGCCAGTGTTGCCCAATGACTTTACCAATGCGGATCTGTGGATGGCCGCTTATCAACTGGCTCCGCAACTATTGGCGTACGCCCTGAGTTTTCTCATCATTGCTATATTTTGGGTCAACCACCACAATTTTTTCCATTCCCTGCGCAATATCGACGCGAAGCTAATCTGGATCAATAACTTCCTGCTGTTCTGGCTATCGCTCATCCCATTCGGGACCATCTTTTTGGGCGAACACCCCACGATGCCAGCCGCGTTGATGGCCTTTGGGTTTCTCCTTATGATGTCCGCAGCCTGTTTTCCAATGATGAGCTACTACGCCATCAACACTGGGCACCTGACCCATGACGACGTACCATTGGAAATGCGCCGCCAGACGTTTCGCCACAGCTTGCCGGGGTTTGTACTTTACTTCTTCTCTGTTGTGGCTGCTCCCATTTCTGTCTGGATTAGCTGGCTCATTCTCTTCGTTGTGCCACTGTACTATCTCTTTCCAGCACGCCTGGATACGTTCAGGAGACATCATACCGGCAAATAAATCGTAAAAGTCGCGCCTTTCCCGGAGTGTCCTTCCGCCAACAAATAACCCTGGTGGTTTTGCATAATCTTGCGGCAAATGGCCAGCCCGATGCCCGTGCCTTGGTATTCCGACCGGCCATGCAGCCGCTGGAACAGCTCAAAGATGCGTTCGGCATATTGCTGCTCGAAGCCGATGCCATTATCCGCTACCCTGATCTTAAAGTATTCCTTTCCAGCTGCACTCGGCTCGGGCAGGTCTTCGCCCGGCACCGTCGTGCAGGTAATGCGGATATGTGGCACCACGCCTGGACGCTGATACTTGAGGGCATTGCTGAGCAGGTTGGCCAACAGCTGTCGGAACTGGAAAGCCACCACCCGCGCAGTGGGCAGCGGGTCGGACTCGATCAACGCCCCGGTTGCCTGCACCGCTTCGCTGACTTCTTGCTCGGCTTCGTAGAGTATTTTATGGAGGTCCGTGGTTGCAAACTCGCCCGCCTGAGTATTGGTACGGGAGTAAGTCAGCAGGTCTTCGATGAGCTGTTGCATCCGACTGGCGGCCGACTGCATCCGGCGGAAAGCATCTTGACCCACTTCAGAGAGGCGATCTTTTTCGGTGGTCAGAATGCGGCTGGCGAACGACTGTATCTTGCGCAATGGCTCCTGCAGGTCGTGGCTGGCCACGTAGCTAAAAGAGGCGAGTTCGGCGTTTATACTGGCCAACTGTTTGTTTTTATCTTCCAACGATTGGTTGAGCGCGGCGAGCCGGGCCGTTGATCGCACCACGTCGGTCACATCGTGGGTAATACTGAGTACGCCCGTCACTTGGCCCATATGGTCTTTCAGCGGCAACAAGTACAGGTTGGCGTGGATACCGAAAGGCGACAGCTCTTGCGGCTCGTACTGCACAGTGTGGCCTTGTAACACGGCCTGTAGATCGGCCAGTCGCTCCGTGCCGATAATATGTGGGAACACTTCTTGCACATGGCGGCCCAACACATCTTGCTTGATGTGCTGAAACACCTCCTCGCTCTTCTTATTCCAGGCGGTGATGCGCAAGTCGGTGTCATAGGTGATGATCATGTCGACGCTCGAATCGATAATGGTTTCCGCAAAACGGCTGCGCTCTTCCAGTTTTTGGCGAAGGCGATAGCTTTCGGTAATATCATGGGTCACGGTCAGCACACCGCTCACCTCGCCTGCCTCGTCGCGCAGTGGCAGCACGTAGCTCTCAAAATAGTTGTCAGAGACCAGCGAGGGCTGAGGAGGAAGGTACTGTGACTGCCCGGACAGTGCCTGATGAAGGGAATGGGTTATTTCCTGCCCTTTCATATTCGGGAACACTTCAAACACGTATTTGCCCAGCACCTCCTCTTTTTTCAATCCCAGCACCTCTTCACAGCGCTGGTTCCAGACCGTGTAGTGCAGATTTTTGTTGTAAGCGGCGATCATGTCTACACTGGATTCAACGACCAACTCTGCGAAGCGGGTGCGCTCTTCCAGCTCCTTGCGCAAATTGTGTTCTTTCGTCACGTCCTGCACCGTTCCAATTAGCACGTCTTCATTTTGGTCGGAGGTGACGATCTTTGAATTGGCGTGCAGGTAGCGAAGTTGGCCATTCGGGCCGACAAAACGGAAAATGATGCTGTGCGAGTGTAAGCGTTGTTGCCGGGGCAGATCCGCGAAGTCTCGCACCATTTGCTGGTCGTCGAAGTGGACCATTGGCAACCATCCGGCCAGCCCTGGCGGGAAGGCACCTGGCTCGTACCCGAATAGCCGGTAGAGATTGTCGGAGTACTGCCGCTCTCCGGTCTCCAAGTCCACCTGCCAGTTGCCCGCTTGAGCGATTTGTTCGGCATGCCGGAGGGACATATTGAGCTCATTTATCTTTTTCGCGCTTTCCAGATGGTTCTGTAACTGCTGTTGGGAATCCCGCAGGCTATCTTTTATTCTTAAGTAGGCCATGAGGGCAATAACCAAGGCGATGAGCACCAGCAGCAAGGCAAAGAAAGGGGCCATGCGAAGTGCCCGGTCACGCATGCCTTCATATCTTGTCAAGGTCACCAGTTCTACCCGATCCATGCGGCGTACCACTACCTGAATACTATCCATCGTCCCGATACTTTCCTTCCAAGTATCACTTTTGCCTACAAAATCAGCCCAAGTCGTCCTTTGAAGAAGGTCCAGATGAGTACTGATTAGTTGCATCAGCCTATCCAGATTGCGTTGCTGCATAGCATCATCTTGTGCCAAGGCCCTCAAGTGCTGCAGGGTAGCCATTAAACTGTCTTGGCACTGCTGTTTATGAGTGAGGTAAACAGAATCATGGGTCACCAAGAATCGACGCTGCATAGTTGCCGATTCATGCACTTGAGCATCCACTTGGCTCAGTTTAATCCGCGTCATTTGAGTATGGGCCACCGAATCGGAAGCCGCCGAAAGCGCATATATTTTTTGATAGGCAAAATAAAACACCACTGTCAACAAGAGGATGGTGATTATAAAACCCAGGTCAATGAACTTGGAAAATGTACCGCGCAGAGAAATCATGAGGCCAAAAATAGGTAAACTGAAAAGAACAGCGAGAGCCACACTGATCAATAGGTAGCTACCAGGCTTTTCAGCTGCTCCAAGTGACGCTGTTTTAACGGCTCCCGCAACTGACGATTGGTGCGGGTATGGAAACTATGGGCAGAAAGGAAACTGACCTGCAGCCGGTTCCAGGCCTGCTCGTCGCCGATGAGGTGATAAGCTTGCATTTCCTCAAAAAGTGTGTCGCCGATGGGGTAAAAATCCTCGCGGCCCAGATAGTCTAAATCGGCATCGCAGATGATGGCCTCCAACAGGTTGTGCGGCGATTGCGGAATCTTGGTGGCCATGATCATGGCACAGATGGTCTCCACATCGGCGGGCAGATAACCAAAGTTGGGCAGCACACTGCGCGCTAGGTGGCAGCCTTCGCTCTCGTGGCCGGAGTGCTTGTTCTTCACAAAGCCCGCATCGTGAAAGAGAGCCGCCGTTTTCACCAATGTCAAGTCACGCCCCTGCACGCCCTCGCTTGCACAGAGACTGGTAGCGGTCTGCAGAACATCGAACATGTGGTGCAGCCCATGGTAGTAAAGCTGGTCGGACAGCTCGGTCCGAAGTTTGGCCAGGATAAATTGTTTGACGGCGCGGTAGTCCATAATATCGGCTCGGTGTTCGGCTGAACGCTGGGTAGCCATGCTTTGTTGGGCGGCGAATCGCGTAAAAATGCGGAAAATCCGGATTAGTTGGGTGTTCCAAAAAATATTTTGTTCCATTGGCCAATTTTATGTCGCTTTGGACACCCTACGTTGAAACACCTGTTACTTTTGGCGGATATTTCGTTTATAACGTTCTATCATTCAATTGCCCAATGCTGGGCAAAACTAAACTACGCATCATGAATCTAATGGACGTCCTGAAGGGACAAATTTCTGACGATATGCTGAACCAGCTGAGCAACCACATCGGTGCAGAACCAGAGCAGACCGCGACCGCCACGGAAGGCGTTTTCGCCACCCTGCTGGGCGGGTTGGCCAACAACGCTTCCACCGAGACTGGCCTTGCTTCATTGGGTTCTGCCCTGGACCGTAACCACGACGGCACTATGCTCGATGACCTAATGGGCATGGTGGGTGGTATGCTGCGGGGTGGTGGCAGTAATGGTGCCACAGATGGCCCAGGCATTGTTGGCCACGTACTCGGCGACCGACAAGAGGTGGCTGCGGAGCAGATCAGTCAACGATCTGGCCTGAACATTGGCCAGATCATGAAGCTCCTGCCCATCCTGGCCCCCATTGTGATGAGCGTACTGGGCAAGACCAAAAACTCCGGCGGCCTTGACCTTGGTAGCCTGGCTGGTGTACTCATGGGTTCTGCCCAGCAGACACAACAGCGGGGCGGCATGGGTGACCTGATTGGCTCAGTGCTGGGCGGGGTGCTGGGCGGCGGACAACAGCAGCAGCAGCCCCAACAGGGCGGTGGCGGTTTGGCTGGTGTGCTGGGCGGCATCTTTGGCGGACGCTAATGGATATTATCCCCTCCTTCGATCTACTGGACGGTCGCTTGGTGCGGCTTCGGCAGGGCGATTTCGATCAAAAAACCGAATACCCGGCTGAGCCACTAGAGCTGGCCCGCGAACTGGAACAGGCTGGCATCCGACGGTTGCACATGGTGGACCTCGATGGTGCCCGTACGGGGCGACCCACTAACCTCCACATCCTGGAGCAGGTGGCTGCACATACCCAACTGGAGATCGACTATGGAGGCGGACTGCGGTCCATTGCCGCCCTGCGGCAAGTCCGCGACGCTGGTGCCGCGCTTTTTTCGGTTGGCAGTGTGGCAGTGATGGCCCCTGATGAGTTCGGTGCATGGGTGGAAAAGTTCGGAGCGGATAAGTTCTTGGTCGGGGCCGACGTACGCGACCGCCTCGTGGCCGTACACGGTTGGCAAAACCAGACCGCCATCGGCCTGTTCGACTTTATCCGTCAGGTACAACGCCTGGGCATCCAGCAGTTTACCGTCACCGACATTGCCCGTGATGGCGAGCTTTCCGGACCGGGCATCGAGCTGTACACCGACATTCTGGCGCATTTTCCAGATATCTACCTCGTCGCCAGCGGTGGGGTGAGCAATATTGCCGATTTGGAGGCCCTGAACGCTGTTGGCTGTGCGGGTGTCATTATCGGGAAGGCCTTTTTTGAGGGTAAAATACCAATTCAGTCTTTCCGGGTGTACTCAAAAGTATAAATTGTGCTGGCTAAACGCATTATTCCCTGTCTTGATATCAAGGATGGCCAGACGGTGAAAGGCATTCAGTTCGAGCAACTCCGTCAGGCCGGCGATCCAGTGATGCTCGCAGCGGCCTACGCCCGCCAAGGGGCCGACGAGCTGGTTTTTCTCGACATTACTGCCACCCACGAAGGGCGTACCACGTTTGTGGAACTTGTGCGCCGTATAGCCCAAGTGCTTTACATTCCTTTTACGGTGGGGGGCGGTATCAGCTCCGTTGCCCAGGTGGAGACCCTGCTCCGGGCGGGTGCCGACAAGGTAAGTATCAACTCCGCAGCAGTGCGTCACCCGGCACTGGTTGGCGAATTGGCCCAAGCCTTTGGTAGCCAGTGCGTGGTAGTGGCCATCGATGCCCGTCCGGACGACGAGGGTACATGGCGTGTCTACCTGAATGGTGGCCGTGTGGCCACGCCTCTGTCCGCGTTGGATTGGGCGCGCGAGGCCGCCGAGCGTGGAGCCGGCGAGATACTGCTAACTTCCATGCAGCACGACGGCACCAAAAACGGCTTTGCGCTTGATCTGACCTGTGCCGTATCAACCGCACTGTCCATTCCGGTCATCGCTTCCGGTGGAGCAGGTAAACGAGAACACTTTTACGATGTGTTCACCCAGGGCCGCGCCGATGCCGCTTTGGCCGCCAGCATTTTTCATTTTGGCGAAGTCCCTATTGGCGGTCTTAAAGAGTATTTGCTTGCGCAGGGCTTGCCGATTCGCCAATAGGGAATAAGGTAAATAAACGATAGCAAAATCCACCAATGAACCCAGCAACTAATCCACCATGACCAACAGCACACTCCAGCCCGATTTTGCCAAAACAGCCGACGGCCTGCTGCCTGTTATAATCCAAGATAACCGCACTGGTGTTGTCCTGATGCTTGGCTACATGAATGCCGGGGCACTGGCCGCTACCCAACAAAGTGGCCTGGTCACTTTTTTTAGTCGTTCCAAACAGCGGCTCTGGATCAAAGGCGAGACCTCGGGCCATACCCTGCAAGTGCGCGAGCTGCTGCTTGACTGCGACCAAGACGCCATCTTGGTGAAGGCCGAACCAAACGGGCCGGTCTGTCACACGGGCGACGATACGTGTTGGAGCGAGTCGAATCAGTCGGCCCATTTTCTGCACACGTTAGAGTCGATCATTCAAACGCGACAGGCAGGGGGCGATACCAATGGTTCCTATACTGCACGGTTGCTGGCGTCGGGCTTGAACAAGGTGGCTCAAAAGGTGGGCGAGGAGGCCGTAGAGACCGTGATCGAGGCATTGGGCAACAACCGGGAACGGTTGCTGGAAGAAACTGCCGACCTGCTCTACCACTTGCTGGTGCTGTTGGCGGCCAAAAACGTGCGGTTGGCAGAGGTGGAAAACATCCTGCGGACCAGGCACGCTAAATAGAAGTTATGGGTTGTCACCAACTTATAAATCATAGCTTCTACCTCATACTCCTATCTTTGCCCCTCAAAAAGACCCGTCATGTCTCGTTTTTTTCCGCTGATTACTCTTCTTCTGTTGGGCATGGTTGCCTGCGACCGGCAGATCGCCATTCCCAAGCCACAGAACACGGAACACTATGCCTATTTCCCACTGGAGATCGGCAAGTACGTCGTGTATGCCGTGGACAGCGTGGTCTACGACTTCTCCTCAGCCGGAGGCACAGTGTTCGATTCGTCGCACACGGTAGTGCGCGAAGTGGTGAGCGATACATTACGCGACAACACTGGCCGCCTCCTCTACCAGGTCGAACGCTACGAACGCGCAGTCGACACTGCCGCCTGGGAACTGCGCAGCATCACCAGTGCCGAGCGTACCAACAGTCAGGCCATCCGCACCGAGAATAACTTTCGCTTCCTGAAACTCATTTTTCCGCTGGACAAGCGCAGCGAATGGGATGGCAACCTGTGGTTGGACGAGAATCGCGAGATCGAGATCGCGGGCGAACGGATGCGCCCTTTCACTAACTGGGGCTATGAAGTGGACTCGGTCGACGTGCCAGGCCTCATTGGGGCGTTTGCCTTCGATTCGGTACTGGTGGTCACCGAGGCTGACGACAACAACGTGATCGAGCGGCGTTTCTCGCGGGTCAAGTACGCCAAGCATATAGGTGTCGTCTGGCGCGAACAGCTCATCCTCGATTCGCAGTATTGCAACCAATCGCCGCCCCCGGCCGACTGCACGACCAAGCCCTGGCTCGAAAAGGCCGAAAAAGGGTATGTACTACGGCAAGTGGTACTGGAATTCAATTAACCGGCTCTTTTAAAGAGGGGAGGGTTAGCCACCGGGCCATATTCATCACCTTGGCCGCCTTGAATTATATTGGCCACATTTATCAAAACATGGCAGACCACGTTTACATCAATATTGGCCACACGCGCAAGACCCATGGGGTGCATGGCGAGATGAAGATCAGCATCGAAGACCGCTACTTGGAAGATTTCTTGAAAAACGAGCGTATTTTCTTGGATATCAAAGGCGTAAAGGTGCCTTACTTTGTGGCCAGCGTACGTGGCAAGGGCGAAATAATCCTGCTGCTCGAGGAAGTGACCAGTAAGGAAGCGGCTTTTGCCCTGCAATCGCGGGAAATTCACCTGCGGGAGCGGGACCTGATCCCCGACCACCAGCGAGAGTTGGAGATCGAACCGGAAGAAGAACTGGAATACGCGCATGTGGTGGGCTTTTTGCTTACTGACCAGACGCTGGGCGAGGTCGGCCTGATCCGCGAGGTGTTGGATATGCCGCAGCAGGAAATGGCTTTTCTGGATTACCAGGGTCGAGAAGTGCTTATTCCGCTCAATGCCCAGTTTATCGTTTCTATTGACGAAAAACACCACACTCTGCTCATGAACTTGCCGGATGGGCTGTTGGATTGACCAAAGGGCAAATGGGCGACAAATACAAATGCTACGTCCCGATCAAGGTTATCTTCTCATTATGAGTAGAAAGTGCTTTTATGGTTGTTTTAACAAATGTTTGGGAGTTTTTAAAAACTAATCCTTTAAGGCCCGGCGTTTTGGAAAAACTTTTTTAGTCACTAATTTCAAAATCCTGCTTTTATGTACCACGTCATCGAAAAGAATGAACGCCGCAATCGGCAAAATGCTTTGGTGCTGGCCGTTGCGTTGCACTTGGCCCTGGGGTTTTTTGTTTATTGGCAAGCCAGCGCGACCAAACCTGGCCCTATTAAGGAAACCCCGCAGACGGTAGCCAAAACTACCCCCGTCAAGAGCCGTCCGGCCATTCGGCCTTGATCTGTACCATCCAGTAATTAAGCGAAGTGCCGCGCTCCCTCGAGGGGCGTGGCACTTCGCTCAATATATCGGCTTTTGGCCGGAGGTGTAATAAAAGGGCGTCCGAGGATTTAAAAAAGTTCTTTAGCAAGTGATCTTGTCCACCCGTCGCCCGTGCCTTCCTCCTTCAAACTCGGTGGACATAAAGATCCGCACCATCGCTTGGGCCAGTATTTCGGTCACGAACCGAACGGGTACGGAGATCGCGTTGGCATTGTTGTGCTGACGGCCCAGAGCCGCCAATTCCTCCGTCCAGCAGACGGCACAACGAATGCCCTGATGCTTGTTGGCGGTGATCGCCACGCCATTGCCACTACCACACAGCAGTACGCCCCGCTCGGCCTGTCCGCTTTCTACCGCCTCGGAGACGGCATGGGCAAAATCCGGGTAGTCCACCGAATCGAGCGAAAAGGTGCCAAAATCGGACACCATGTGTCCCTGTTGTTGTAACATGGCCACTATACCGTCTTTGTAGGGGAATCCGGCGTGGTCACAGCCGATGGCGATTTTCATAATTTGCAGTATTGAGTATTTGAAGGTGGAGACAAAGATAAGGGGTGGAGCAATGCGGTGCGCAAATGTGTCGATTTGGCAAAATAACCCTTTCTAACCGCAGTAGGAGGTTAGGCACGTATTTTTAGCCCCATTTCCACACAACAATCCATGCCATGCCTACACACAAACTACTTCTTGCTGCCCTGATTTGCTGCGCTTTCCAAGCCACTGCACAAACCAACGATTGGCAGGCCAAAGTGGACCCCAACCTCCGGGCCGCCCTCGAAAGGGGCCAAACAGCCAGCTACCTGCTCATTTTCCAAGCCCAGGCCGATCTAAGTGCCGCCCGGCCACTACGCACCAAAGCCGAAAAGGCACAGTATGTCTATCAAGCATTGGTCGCTACGGCCAGCCACAGCCAAGCCCAGGCCATCCGTTTGCTGCAAGCCGCCCAGGTGTCGGCCAATAGTTTTTACTTGGTCAACGCCATTGCGGTGGAGTACGCCGACCTCGACCTGACCCGCCGACTGGCTGCGCTGCCCGAAGTACGCAACATCAGTGCCGACCCGAATATTCCGTTTCATGGGCCAGTGGCCGCAGCATTGGCCTTGGTGAGCGACCGCAATACCATCGAGTGGGGCGTGGAAAGAATCAACGCGCCCGCTGTATGGGCACTCGGCTACACCGGCCAGGGCATCACCGTGGGCGGCGCAGATACGGGTTACGACTGGACGCATCCGGCGATTCAGCCGCATTACCGGGGATTCAATGCATTGACCGGTACTGCCGATCACAGTTACAACTGGCACGATGCTATTCACGAAATCAGCCCGCTCAGCGGTGACACAACCAACAACCCCGCCAACAACCCTTGTGGCGTCAATACCACAGCACCCTGCGACGACAACAACCACGGCACCCACACGATGGGTACGATGACTGGCGACGACGGCCAGGGCAACCAAATCGGGGTAGCCCCTGGGGCCAAATGGATCGCTTGCCGCAATATGGAACGCGGCAATGGCAAGCCTTCCAGCTATATTGAATGCTTTCAGTGGTTCCTGGCACCCATCGACTCGAATGGCCAAAATGCCAGACCGGAACGCGCACCGGACGTGATCAATAACTCTTGGTATTGTTCTGCGTCGGAAGGCTGTAACAGTGCTGAAGTGGATGAATTGATGCACCAAGCCCTCGTCAACCTGCGTACTTCGGGCGTCGTAGTGGTGGTCAGCAATGGCAATTTTGGCCCTAACTGTGCCACGACCAGGGGTACGCCTGCCTATTTCGAGGAAAGTTTCAGCGTTGGAGCCACCCGTTTTGACGATACGATTGCCTCCTTCAGCAGTCGTGGCCCAGTGCTGAAGTTTGATAGTTTTATTATCAAGCCCAACGTAGCTGCTCCGGGGCAGGGGATTCGCTCTTCTGTTCGCAATGGTGGCTACGCCAGTTTCAGCGGAACCAGCATGGCGGGGCCACACGTCGCCGGTTTGGTAGCCCTCATCCTGTCGGCCCGCCCCGATTTGGCCGGACAAGTGGAATTGATCGAAAATATTGTGGAGCAGACCGCTGTCCCTACGACCGACACGTCGCACTGCGGCCTGCCTGGCGATGCCCGCCCCAACCTGGCCTACGGCTGGGGCCGCGTGGATGCTTTGGCGGCGGTGAACGCCGCTTTCGCAGTGCCGACCCAGCAACCATCCGACCTGGGGATGGCCGTAAAAGTGGCCCCCAACCCCGTGCAGGAGACGGCGGTCTTCGAGTTGCAAAATGTGGCTGGCAAGGTAACTTTAGAAGTGTTCAGTGCCAATGGCCAGTTGGTATTTGCTAAAAATTGGACCGCCCAATTTCATGAGCTGGTGTCAGTCAATTTGCGCGAACAACCTAACGGACTGTATTTCTGGCAATTACGCACTGTTACCGGGATGGTGAGCGGGAAATTGTTGAAAGAGTAGGAACCAGTGTGCTGGACTATTGGATATTTTGGCACTGGACGTTTTACACAATCGTATCTCTCCACTCTTTTTTCTCAACCCCTTTTTCTCAACTTTCTCAACCCTGTTCAAACCCCGTCGATTGCAACCGTTGCACCAATAGCCCAACGATCCGGCGCATATTTTCCGGTTCGTTGGCCAAATATTCGACCAGCTCCAGTTCCGTGAAATGCCCGATCACCGTACCGACCAACAAGTTGCGAAAGCGTAGGTCGGTACGTACGCTGTGGGCGATCCAAGCCAACCGGGCAGATTTTGACAGCAGGAAATAGGCATCTTTCCGCTTGTGGATGTAGGCGGTGAACAGCCCGGCCAACAGTGGATGCTGCATTTTCAGAATGGGCCGCAAGGTTTGATTTTGAAAAGCCTCCTCCGGCGTGGATTGGGCGGTATCTAAAGAAAGATCGGGCCGGATGGCAGGCAGGTGCTGATCGCGAGTAGTCAATTGTCGATAATATTTTTCTTTTTCACCCGGGACAGCACCGTGCCATCCAGGTAGAAGATGTTACGGGCATTGGGCGTGGAGTTGTCATAGACCACTATGCCGGGCGTAGTGCGGCCCAGCTTGCCCTGGCTGTTGAATTCGATGCGGACGGTCGCGCTCTCGCCGGGCATCACCGGATATTTCGGGAAGCGCAGCACCGTACAATCGCAGCTGGTCTTCACGTCCTTGATAAGGTAGGGATATACGCCAGTATTGGTCACGCGGAAAGAATCCAGCACAATTGTACCATCTTCCACTTGGCCATAGCGCATCGTATCACGGTTCCAGGCGACCGTGGTGCGCGGTATTTTCTCCAGGCCGTGATTTAGTAATTCCAAGTACTGAACGGCCCGGGCACGCTTTTCAGGAGGCAGCTGTTCGTAGGTTTGCTGAATTTCCCAGTTCAGGTCAGTGCCCGCATCACGCAGATAATCAAGCATTTGCAATTTTTCAGAAGTCGTCATTTCGCGCAGGATCGGACGGATTTCCTCGGGCGGGGCAGTAGATGGTTGGGCCGATGCGACTACACCACAGCCTGCAAAGCATAACCAGACAAGAAAACGAAGGGGGCCTTTCATGAACAACTTAAATAAATGTACTGATGTGCCAAAAATACTAAACGTGCTATTAGCGGCACAACAAAGGTAGGCAACTAAAAAGATATGAGCCACCACCGAAAATTCGGGATGGCTCATCTTACAAGTGCGGGAAAGGAGAGTCGAACTCCCACATCCTTACGGACGTACGCCCCTGAAACGTATGCGTCTACCAATTCCGCCATTCCCGCAGGGTCGCTTCAAAAGCGGGTGCAAATGTAAAAGGGTTTTATTTTTGCGCAACGCTTTTTTTGAGAAAGCACCGAAATTATTTTGATGAAATTTCTGATCGTTCAAACTGCCTTCATCGGCGACGTGGTGCTGGCTACGCCGCTAGTGGAAAAACTGTGCCGTTTTTTCCCCGCTGCGCAGATAGATTTTTTGCTGCGCAAGGGCAACGAAAATCTGCTGCTCGGACATCCGCACCTGCGCCAGATGCTGGTCTGGGATAAAAAGCAGGACAAGTACCGGGGCCTCTGGCGTTTGATGCACCGGCTCCGGGCCGAACAGTACGATGTCGTCATCAACTGCCAGCGCTTTGCCGCTTCGGGCCTGCTCACTATTTGTTCTGGAGCCAAAGAGACAGTGGGCTTTGCTAAAAACCCCTTTTCGCGTTTTTTCTCCCGCCGTTTGCCCCATCTTTTCGGCACCATCGAGCAGCCTATCCATGAAGTGGAACGCAACCTCCGTCTCATCGAACACCTGACCGATACGTCTTTAGAGAGACCAAAGTTATACCCTACGGCAGTCGATTTTGCCAAAGCCGCGCAGTTGGCCAACCGTACCGCATATATTTGCCTGGCCCCCACTTCGGTCTGGTTCACCAAGCAGTTCCCGGCCCATAAGTGGCTGGAATTGCTGCGGCGGTTGCCCATGGATCGCCAGATTTTTTTGCTGGGTGGCCGGGAAGACGAAGCCGCCTGTGAGGCCATACGTGCGCAGGCTGAGCAACCAAATGTGGTCAACTTGGCGGGCCAGCTTACATTTTTAGAATCGGCGGCCCTGGTGCAAGGAGCAGGCATGAACTATGTAAACGATTCCGCCCCCATGCATATCGCTTCCGCCATGGATGCACCAGTCACCGCCGTATTTTGTTCCACCGTACCCGGTTTCGGATTTACCCCTTTGTCCGCCCGAAACTGGGTAGTACAGACTGATACTCCATTGGCTTGCCGACCTTGTGGTTTGCATGGCTATGCGGTCTGCCCACTGGGCCATTTTGCCTGTGCAGAAACCATTGATGCAATGGGTTTTCCGTTAGCCTAAGGTTTGTTTTTTGAGCAAACGGCGATTATTTTCGAGGTAACGGCAGGTTTATTAAAAAAAAATCATGTTATGTAATTTTTACAGACTTCGTATCAATGGCTTGTCAATCTCACAATAAATACAAGCGTATTTCGGAAGCGTTAACGGATTTTCAATAAAGATGCAGCCCTCTTGCCGAGATGACAATCAATAATCGATCATTTTTTTGTCAAAATGGGGGAGGGGGCTTGCGTGGAATGAAAGAATGTCTGCATATTTGCAACATAAAAAGCGCGACGGGCAGTTTTGCTCAAATTGTTTCTGAAAAGAGGTTGACTAACAGCCTCTATTTTTTGACAACAAACTTTGAACCGCAAAGTGTTTTTGACCGTTCTTTTTTAAAAACGTCCGCTTCTCTGCAATAAATACCAAAGCGTAACGTTTGAAAGAGAAACGAACCCACAAGTGAATGTCTGATTAGGGACGCTCACTTTTGAAAAGAAAAAAGCTCGAAAGAGTAAAGATAACCGAAGGCGGGGGCCCTCCGGTCCTTTCGAATGAGAAAGGGCGGAGGGCTATTTTTTTGCCTTAAAACGTGTGTGCCGCGATCCTGATTTGGAGTCGCGGCACACACGTTTTTTGTTGTTTTTACCCGGCAGGATGACAAAAGTGGCGTACACCAAGTGGGCGTTTTGCCTCTTTCACTCCACCACCACCTTGCGCACCGCCGTGGCACCAGCTTTGGAGCGGATGCTCAAGAAATAAAGGCCTGTCGGCACATCAATCACCGATAGTTGCACCAAACTTTTTTCTGCCTCGTTTCCGTTGGCTACCAACCGGCCTTCCGGCGTAAGGAGCTGATAAGTCCACGCTCCGGTATTCTCTGGCACTTGCACCAATAATGTCTGTCGGGCCGGATTTGGGAAGACCGTAGCCTGCAACGTAGCGGGCGACTTGGTGGCAACAGGCAACAAATCAATTTTTAATATATGTAATCCGTTTTGCATATCACCAGCGATAATGATACCAGAAGGCAACCAGGGGTAATTGCCCCAATTGCCACGATAGGTATTGTAAATCGTATTTTCCGGGTGGGTATCATAGTGCGCCAGCAGCGCAGGCTCGGTTGGTACGCTAATGTCGTACACCAATAGCCCATCTTCGTACTGCGAATCGAACAACAGGTTGTCCTTGATGTACACATTGTGTGGAATGGCATTTTGGGGGCCTCCGTTGGGGGTCAAGGGGTCCAGGAAACTGCCCACGATCTGTATCTCCTGGGTGGCCAGGTGCTGCAAATCCACAATACGAATGGGCTGGCCGGTGGGGATTTCCTCCGTATAATAGGCATGGGTACCAGCAGTGTTTAACCAACTATTGTGGTTGTAGCCACCGGTCTGCGTATTGGCGATCAATTTTGGCTGACTCGCATCCTTGAAGTCATATATGTAGTACCCATCGAATCCCGAAGAGGCATAAATCGTGTCGTTGCGTACATAAGAATCGTGGATATAACCGCCAAAGGCACTTAAGTCCGCGTTGGCCAGCAACGTGGGCTGGTCGGGATTTTGACTGATATCCAGGACTAATAGACCTTGGCTCGCCACATTGGTACCATTTAGATAAATGCGCCCCGACACGGTGTCGAGCGTAATGGTGTGGGCCTTGTTGAAGAACTCATTGCTCCAATACGTGCGCCGGATGGTGTCAGGGGCCTGGCTCAGGTCGAAAATCATTAGCCCTTCGCTCGTGTTGTCCGACACGGCGTAGATATGGTCTTTATAGGATTTTATCTCTCGCCACACGGTGGTGCTGGTGCCAGCAAACTTGCCGATCAATTGGGGCTGGGTCGGCTCCGTGACATCGAAGAACAACAGATGTCGGGCACCACCCAGCACGGCAATTTCATGGCCATTTACCGCCAGCCCCCAACAGCCGCTGTACTGTAGATTGAGGTTGTCAGGCGAGGCAATGGGCAGGCTATCATCGTCCCAGCGCGCCAGGAGTTGCATATTCAGGTTGGTTTGACCCAATATGACGCTGGCGGAACTACTGCACAAAAAGAGTAAAAGCAGAATTTTTTTCATAATGGAGTAAACGACATTGTTTGGCGGTAGTTTTCAAAATACCGTGGTGGTGAAGCAGTGTAAAAAGTGGAACTAAAAAAGGTGTATGTTTAAAAAGTATGCCGAGGCAATTGGGACGTTTTGGGCAAAAATGGCGCGGTAAGCGAAATGATCCAAAAAACGGGTTGATAAATCGCTGTTTATCAACTATTTAATAATATTTCACCCACCTTCATCTTGCTTTCTCCACCGTTGTCCGGATATTTGCCGGGCCGGGCCGGGCAACCGTACAATGGCTTGGTTCGTCATCTCCCCGCAAGTGGATAAACTGGCGGAACGATCCGCAATCCGTGCGAAAGTAGCGCATTATGAAAAAACAACTTTTTCTCCTTCCGGCTTTGCTCATTTTGGCCATCCCGGTGGTCTTTTCCCAAAAGTACAGCAACGAATTCCTGGCCATTGGCGTCGGTGCGCGGGCGCATGGTATGTCCGGGGCGCAGACGGCGATTACCAATGACATCACCGCTGCGTACTGGAACCCGGCGGGCCTGACGGCCATTGAAGCACCCTTTCAGGTGTCGGCCATGCACGCCGAATGGTTTGCCGGGGTAGGGCAGTACGATTACCTGAGCTTTGGCAAGTCCCTCCAACGCGATAAAAAAGCCTTTCTGGCTTTTTCGCTCATCCGGTTGGGCATCGACCAAATACCTTATACGATCAATCTGGTGGAGCCGGATGGCACGATCAATTACGACAACCTGACCGAGTTTTCGGCGGCGGACTACGCCATTATGGGCAGCTATGCTCGCCAGTTGCGCAACCCGGCCTTTTCGATAGGCGGCACGGTAAAGGTGGTGCGCCGGGTGATCGGCACGTTCGGCAATTCGTGGGGCTTTGGTGCCGATCTGGGGATGCAGTACCGCAAGGGCAACCTGGCTGTCGGCATACAGGGGCGCGACCTGACTACTACTTTCAACGCTTGGTCTTTCAACCTGACTGAACGTGAAAAAATGGTGTTCGACACTACGAACAACGAAATACCGGTCAGCAATACGGAGATCACCAAGCCGCGCTTTGTATTGGGGGCTGCCTACAAATTACGCTTGGGCAAAAAAGGCAGCCTGCTCCCGACGGCCGACTTTGAGTTCACTACCGATGGCCAGCGCAACGTGCTGGTTAGTTCCAAGACTTTCAATATCGACCCGCGCTTTGGGCTGGAGCTGGATTATGACGGCTTCGTGCAAATCCGGGCGGGACTGGGTAATATGCAGCGGGTGAAAGACGACTTTGACCCCACCAAAGAGGTGCTGACTTTGCAGCCCAATTTTGGAGTTGGGTTACGGCTGGGCCGGGTGCAGCTCGACTATGCCTTGACCGACATCGGCAACGTGTCGCAAGTGCTTTATTCCCACATTTTTTCGGTGCGGCTTGATTTCAAGGAGAAAAAACGCACCGCTGGGCAATAACGCGGGGCATCTTTTGTCGGTTTCTGGCACTTATTGCATTTTTTACACGAAGGCTGGTGTTCGCTTTGGATAGCCTTACTCGTTGATTTTCAAATAGTAAGGTTGCAATAAATTGCGTACTCTATCACTTTCTCCCTTTTCTGCCTGGCTAAGCCAACAAAATAGTTGGATCAAAATTTTGTGCCTCCGGTAGGTAGCGTATATTTGTCGCACGATCTTTTTGTTTTACTCCCGGCTATCTAAGGCCATTTTCTCTCCCAACCGATTTTTCCCCAGTTTAAAGTTACTTTTTTAATCCTGTTGTTCACCATGCCCCGGTATGGTGATGGCTAGTATGTCATAGCTTGACTTAAGGTGGCCTTGCCCTTTACTGTCTGGCGTCACATAAAATTTTCTTATTATAATCTCATGGTTGCCCCTCCGGATAGGCTCGCGAAGGGGCTTTTTTTTGACTAATACCCTGCTTTTCCGGCCTGGAAAAGACAAGATGGCCCGTTTGACGGGCCTTTTTTGTTTTTGGCCTGTACCAATGTCGCCGCTCTATGGCTATTGAAGTCGTTGCAATTTTAGCAACTTCTTGCTGCCCAACCCACCAAACCTTCCTACTTTTCGGCGCGGCAATCAATTAATAACCACTCAACGAATCAACTATTCAGCACGGTGCAACCTCTCAAACACCTTGTTTTTCCGGAAAGCTTCGTATGGGGCAGCTCCACGGCAGCAGCGCAGGTGGAGACCGCAACTGACCACCCGTGGCGGGGGCTGCTCGCGAAAGACGGGTACGTGTTCGACCGGACGACCGAACATGAAAAGCACCGTTTGGAAGATGCGGAATGGATCGTCCGTTTTGGCACGATTTATCGCTGTGGCGTGGATTGGTGCCGCTTGCAAACGGAGCCTTTTGGTAAGTTCCACCCCGCTGTGGTCCGCGAGTACCGCCAGTTTTTCGATCACCTACAGGCGCGGGGCACCGGATTGATGTTGGTGTTGCACCATTTTGCCCACCCCAATTGGTTCGAAGCAAAAGGCGGATTTACCCAGGAGGACAGTATTCCCATGTTTCTGGATTATACGCGTCAGTGCATCAAGCACTTCGGGGGGTACGTGCGCTATTGGAACACGTTCAACGAGCCAAACGTGTACGCGCTGAACGCCTTTATACTCGGCAACTTTCCGCCCCGCAAAAAAGGCCGCTACTTCACCGCCAATCGTGTGCTGGACAATATGGGCAAAGCACACGACATCGCTTGGATGATGATCCGGGAAAAATCGGAGGCGCCCATCGGCATTTCGTTGAACACGGGCTGCTTTGAAGGCGAAGGCGTACTTGGGTACTTGGTCGCCGCGCTCATGCGCTGGTGGTTTATGGCGCGGGCAGCCCGGCCTTTTGAAAAATGCGATTTTTGGGGCTTGAGCTACTACGCATACCTGATCTTTGATCCACTGCCGATGGATGTCCTGAACCGCCGCGCCGCGCTCGAAAAGCGCAACATCCCGCATGACAAAATGTGGGGCTATCGGCCCGAGGGCTTGGGTGGGGTATTGCGGCAATTTCATAAAAAGTATGGCAAACCCATTCTAATCACCGAAAACGGCATTTGCACCGACGATTCCAGTCAGCGCATCCAGGCTTTGCGCGACTACTTGCACGTCTGTCACCAAGCCATCCAAGAGGGCGTGGACCTGCGGGCCTACATTCATTGGAGCACTTGGGACAACTTCGAGTGGCACCTCGGCCCGACCTATCGTTTTGGGCTGGTGCGCGTCGATTTTAGCACCATGGAACGCAGCATGACGGAAGCGGGGCTTTTTTACGAAAAAATCGTCCGTGACAACGCAGTTTGAGCCTTAATGACCAATAACAGATAACCAATCACCAGCACCTGCTTATGCGCTTTCTACTCGCCTTTTGCTTTTTGCCTCTTGCTTTCTGTGTCCCGGCACAAGTCTTCATGCGCCCATTCTCCAATGCCGCCGCGATGGCCTTGGGCGGAGCCACCATCGCCCACCCCAACCTGTCGGCGGGCATCGCCAACGATGCCCAAGTGGCCTTGGGCGAAAAGGTAGGGGTCTATCTTGGTTCGGCGGTGCCGTATGGGATTGGCAGCTGGCAGACCGCCCAAGCCCAGGCTTTCTATGGTTTGGACAAGAATAGTGCTTTGGGACTGGACATTGCCCACTCCGGTATCGAGGTGTATGCAGAGCAGCACTTCCGGCTCTTGTATGGTCGTCGGCTGGGCGAAAAATTCTATTTGGCCGGCAGTGCCAACGTGTTGCATAACTCGGCGGCAGAGTACGGCTCTAGTACGTCCGCCACATTTAGTATCAGCCTGTTGGCGCAGGTGTTGCCCAAAGTTTGGATTGGCTCCAGTATCCTGAACCCATTGCAGCAAAAGATCGGCGACGATGTGATTCGCAGCGGCTTGCGGGTGGGCGCGTCGTGGCAAGCCTCTGGCCTGTTGACGCTGGTAGCAGAGATGGAAAAAGACCTGGAGCGGCCAGCGCAAATCAAAGGAGGCCTGGAGTACAGCCCGGTGCCGGTACTGGTGGTGCGGGTCGGGGCGCGGAGCGGACACACCGCTCGTTTGGGTTTTGGGGCGGGCGTACGCTTGAAAAACGGGCTTCGGCTGGATGTGGGGTCGGAGTGGCACCCGACTTTGGGCATCACCCCAGCGGCGATGGTATCCTGGCGGCGGTGATGGTGGGCGATCGCGAGGGTTGCCCCTACTCATTTAATTGGCAAATGTCGGATCCGAAAACTTGCTTTTTCAATCACGATCAAAGCACCTTCGGTAAGTGGAATTTCTATACTTTCCCAACAGGCCAAAATCAATTCAAAAAAAACTTCTGGGTTAATGTGATGGATGCGAAATATAATGACTGAAGGCAAAGCTGTGCCCGAAAAAGCAAGTTGTGTCCCAAAATCAAGATCGTGCGCAATAACGACCTCTCCATTTTGCCGAGCGATTTCAAGTATTTCAGCATCCGGCAACTTGTTGGAGTAGTGGTCAGGGACAAAACGAAAATTATGTCCTGCTTCTTCCAACAACAAACCTAAACGCGGGCTAATGCCAACATCCAACAGAAATTTCATGCCCGCGCCGCTTGCTGTGACGTGAGCGGCATGTAGGTCTCATCCATAGCGGCAGCGGCGAAAGCAATGGCCTCCAACACATCTTCACGCTCCAGAAATGAAAAATCCGTCAACAACTGTTCCATATTTAGGCCTCCAGCGAGGTAGCCCAGTAAGGTTGTAACTGGAAAACGCATCCCACGAATACAAGGCTTACCTGCACAAACGGCTGGGTTCATGGTGATACGGGGGTAGTGAGGATGGTGGAGTTCCATGAGTTGTGTATTTTGACATAGCAAAATTACGACAATTTTTTCCAGAGCGGATGCAAACCTTAGAGAAGGCCTAGCTTTCAAAAATGGACTCAATCCTTAGCAATCACTGCTCCCTTTCCCTACTTTTGCGATCCCTACCTTACTTCCTTTTCACAGCTTTTTTCCATGAAAAACATCAGCATTATTGGGGGCGGCACTATGGGCAACGGTATCGCCCACGTTTTCGCCCAATTTGGATTTGTCGTCACTTTGGTGGATGTGGCCCCCGCTGTGCTGGATAAGGCAATGGCAACCATTAGCAGTAATTTGGATCGTCAGGTAAAAAAAGGGACGTTGACGGAAGCAGGAAAAATAGACACCTTGGGACGCATTTCCCCGGTCTCCGATCTGGCCGCCGGGGTGGCTTCAGCGGACCTGGTGGTGGAAGCGGCAACCGAGAACCGAAGCCTGAAACTCAAGATTTTTGGCGACCTCGACCAATTTGCGCCGCCCCACGCGATATTGGCCACCAACACGTCGAGCATCAGTATTACGCAGATCGCGGCGGCGACCAAACGGCCTGCCCAAGTGATTGGGCTGCACTTTATGAATCCCGTGCCGGTCATGAAGTTGGTGGAGGTGATTCGTGGTTACGCCACCTCCGATACCGTAACCACCCAGATCATGGCCTTGTCGCGCCAGTTGGAAAAAACGCCAGTGGAGGTAAATGACTATCCCGGTTTTGTGGCCAACCGTATTTTGATGCCCATGCTCAACGAGGCGATCTTTACGCTGTTCGAGGGCGTGAGCGGCGTAGAGGAGATTGATGCGGTGATGAAGCTCGGCATGGCGCACCCAATGGGGCCGCTTCAATTGGCCGATTTTATTGGTCTGGATGTGTGTTTATCCATTCTACGGGTGCTGCACGATGGTTTTGGCAATCCGAAGTATGCCCCTTGCCCGTTATTAGTGAATATGGTGGCGGCGGGCAAACTGGGGACGAAGAGTGGGGAAGGGTTTTATGTTTATACGCCAGGGTCGCGAGAGATGGTAGTGGCGGAGAGATTTCGGAAATAGGTAATCATACTTCTTCCTAATTCCAAAAATTATCGAATCGGTTATGATCGGGATGGCATTGTCAGAGTAGAGTATGATAGTGAAACCAAAAAATGGAAAACTTATGGTTGGAATGATTAAGGCCTTTTTATGACTTACGAAGAAATCCTCCGCGACATCCAAGCCAAACGCTTCGTGCCCGTGTACTTTTTGCATGGCGAGGAACCGTTTTTTATGGATCAAATCGCCGATGCTATTGAAAAGAACGCGCTGCCCGAGGCCGAGAAAGGCTTCAACCAGAGCATTTTGTACGGCAAGGATATGGATCACCTGACCTTGCTGGACACCCTGCGCCGCTACCCGATGATGAGCGAGCGACAAGTGGTGATTTTGCGCGAAGCGCAGGAAATGAAAGGCCTGACCGAACTGACGGCGTACATGGAAAATCCAATGCCGACCACGCTATTTGTGGCCTGTTACAAGCACAAGAAACTGGACTTGCGGACGAAGTTCGGCAAGGCCTTGCAAAGCAAATCGGTAGTGTGCTTCGAGAGCAAAAAACTGTACGACAACCAGGTGGCCGACTGGATCAATACCTACTGCAAAGGCAAAAAAATGGCCATCGAACCAGCTTCAGCGGCCTTACTGAGCGAATACCTCGGCACCGATTTGGGACGGATTTGCAACGAACTGAACAAGTTGGCCCTGCAAATGACAGTCAATTCCTCTCCTTCACGGGGGGGGCAAGGGAGTGTTGAGGCTATCACGCCACAACACGTGCAAGAATATGTCGGCATTAGCAAAGAATACAATGTGTTTGAGCTGCAAAAGGCGTTGGCCAGCCGTGATTTGCCCAAGATCGCCCGGATGCAGGCCTATTTTGCGGCCCATATTCGCAAGAATCCGCTCATCGTGACCATTTCCAGTCTATATGCCTATTTCTCCAAGGTGTATATGCTCCACGGTTTGCGTGGCAGCAGCGACGCGGAGATGGTGAAGGCACTTGACCTGCGCTCCGATTGGTTCTTAAAGGAATACAAACTGGCGGCAAACAATTACTCGCCGTCACAAACGATAGGCATTATTTCGCTGCTCAAACAGTACGATCTTCGCTCCAAGGGCGTGGAGACCGATACCACGAACACGGGCGAAGAGGAATTGATGAAAGAGTTGTTTTGGAAAATACTGCGTTGATTTTCCGCGTTTTGCACATAGATTTGTCGGCGCGGAAAGTGTCCCGGCAAAGCAGATGAACCATTTATAATTCATCATTTACAATTCATCGTTTTTTATGCCCACCATCACTTATAAAGTTCAGCGCGGAGACACTTTGTTCGGCATTGCCAAAAAATTCGGCATGGGCGTGAACGACTTAAAAAGCCTCAACCACCTCGTTTCCAACAATTTAAGCGTGGGCCAACCGCTGCAAGTCCGCACGGCGGGTTCGGCGACAACGCCAAGTAATCCGGCTACGCCGTCAAGTGCCAGCGGTAGTACCTCTACTTACCGGGTCGTATCTGGTGATACATTATTTCTCATTGCCAAAAAATTCGGCATGAGCGTACAAGAGGTGCAAACGCTCAATCGGCTCGTGTCCAGCAGTTTGAGTGTGGGCCAAGTATTACAAGTGCGCGGTGGATTTACGCCCACGCCTTCTCCCGTGATTGATCCAACCCCGATTTCACCCGTTGTCAGCGGCGACTATCGTGCGGCGCGGCGGCAGTTTATGTTGGAAGTGCGGCAGGAAGTAGGCTTTCAACGCTTTTTCCTGACCGTTCCGCTGGTGCATGGCGGCCAGGTAATTGCTAATATGCGCGACAACGTGGTCTCTTCCTTCCGCGTATACCCACAGGGGCTGATGTACGGCGGGCAATCGCATATTGCTTTGGACGTCAACACTATACAGTCAGTCGGGTTGAGTTTCAAGCAGGCGCAGGCACTGCAATACGTCTCCACCCACGAAGGCGCATTCGATGCCATCAACAGTTACGACCAAGCCATTTTTTCCTACGGTTTCATTCAATTCACCGGCGGGGCAGCGGTGGGCGGCAGCCTGAACCAAGTGCTGGCCAGTATGAAGGCCAACGCCGCACAAGCGTTCCAGCGCGTGTTCCAGCACGTGGGCATTGACGTGGAGGGCAGCGGCAAGTTTGCGACCGTTTCCGTACTGGACGACTTTGGCAACCGGCAGCGCGGCGACCAAGGCTGGTTGTACATTCAGGCCAGGCCGCAACTGTATGGGGCGTTTATCCAAGCGGGTTTTGAGCCTACTCTGGTGCGCGAACAATTGCGCATGGCCAGTGTGTTGTACGTGCAACCCGCCTTGAACTTCAAATTGGACGTAACGCTGGGCGGTATTCGCATTCAGATTCCGCGTTTGAGCGATGTCATCAGTTCCGAAGCAGCTTTGACGCTGGTTATCGCGTTGGCGGTGAACCAGGGCGTGGGCGGCATGAGCCGGACTTTTGCAGCGGCTATCAGCGCGGTGGCGGCGCAGACCGGAATGACCACTTCCTCGAATCTGGTTGGCATCAATGAGCGGCGGGTGGTGGAGCAAATTGCCGCAACCTCGGTGGATGCCCGCGTGACCAACCGGGTGAATGGGGTACTCCAGTCGGGGTTGAGCTTTGCGTAAGTTGGATTTTGACATCAACATTCATCAATTATCAATCGAAATTTTTGATTGACGATTGACGATTTTTGATGTTAAAAAAAGTGCTACCCTTCTCCTCCCATTTGCACCATTCGCGTCGGTCCCAACATCTCGTTGCGCACGGCGATTTGTCGCAGGGTGTTTTCGGCAACTTTCAGGAAAGCGTCAGCGACCACACTGTTCGGCTGGAGCATAGCGGGACGGCCTTCATCGCCACCTTCGCGGATGCTTTGCACCAGCGGAATCTGGCCCAACAGCACGGAACTGCTTTCCAAAGCCAGTTTTTTACCGCCGCCTTGTCCAAAGATAAAGTACTTGTTTTGAGGCAGTTCTGCGGGCGTGAACCAAGCCATGTTTTCCACCACCCCCAAGATCGGTACGTTGATCTGTGGCAACAGGAACATATTCATGGCCTTGATCGCATCCGACAGAGCCACTTCTTGAGGGGTGGTAACTAACACAACCCCAGTCACCGGCACGGTTTGGACAAGGGTCAGTTGTACGTCGCCAGTGCCGGGAGGCAAGTCCACGACCAGAAAATCGAGGGGTTCCCATAGTACGTCGTTGACGAACTGCTTGATGATGGCGGCCAAACGGGGCCCGCGCAACACCACTGCTTGTTCGGGTTCGATGAGAAAACCGATGCTGATACAGGGCATACCGTAAGCCTTTAGTGGCACCATTTTGGCCTTTCCGGTCACGTCCTGTATTTTTGGGCGCTGCCCGACGAGGCCGAGCATGGTCGGCAGGCTGGGGCCATACACGTCGGCATCCAGCAGGCCTACGCGGGCACCGAGCTGTTGGAGACCAAGGGCAAGGTTGACAGCAACAGTGCTTTTGCCCACGCCGCCCTTGCCGGAGGCCACCGCGATGATGTTCTTGATATGCGGCACGGTGCTGGTGCTTTCGGGGGTGCCGGGCGCGCGGGCCACGAGGTGGGCGTTCACACTGGCCTGGGGGTAGATTTCGCCAATCGCCCCAATGCAGGCAAAGTTCAATTCCGCCTTGCCCTGCATTTGCAAAGATGGAATGAGGAGCTTGAAATTAACATTATTGCCTTGTATTTCAAGGTCTTGCACCATGCCCGCCGTTATAATATCCTGCCCGGTCTGCGGGTCGCGTACCTGGTGGAGGGCGGCGATAATTTTATCTCTGTCCATATTGGTGGCAAAAATACAAACATGAGTCATCCCGAATTTTTTAAAATTCGCACTCAGACTTCAGAAAAGTCAACCATTTGTACATTTAATTATCCCATCCACTATGCTCATTTCCTGCGGTTTGCTGCTTTATCGTCTTCGCGAGGGAAACTTAGAAGTGTTTCTCGCCCATCCGGGCGGGCCTTTTTTTGCCAGTAAGGATGCGGGAATCTGGGGCATTCCCAAGGGGCTGTTAGAAGAGGGCGAGGATTGGCTCGTAGCGGCTAAGCGCGAATTTCAGGAAGAGATTGGCTTAGAACTACCAAGTGATGGCCTGTTTTTGCCGCTTAGCCCAATCAAACAGAAAGGGGGCAAAATGGTGTATGCCTGGGCCTCCGAAGCCAATTTTGAAATCGGGGAGATCAAGAGCAATACCTTTTCAATGCAGTGGCCGCCAAAATCCGGGAAATGGATAAGCTGCCCGGAAGTGGATCGGGCGGAATGGTTTTCGTTGGAAAAGGCAAAAGAAAAGGTTTTGGCGGCGCAGTGGGCGTTGGTGGAAGAGGTAGAAAGAATAGTTAAAGGGTAGCATTTGACGCTTTTTCCCTAAAAGGCTGTTTTAAAACCCCTTACCAGGCGTAAAGCACTGCCTTTCGCCACTATGCTTCACTTTTTTTAAGCGGATACCTGTCCAGCCGAAAGGCTACCGTGCGCACGCGTTTAGTGGCTAAGCCTTCGGCAGTCGTTTCTTCCAAAATCATGGCTTGTGCCTCCGGCATCTCGAATACGCCGGGCATGGTCCGGATGCGGGCGGCTGGCACGCTGTGGGCCTTGAATTGTTGCATCAGGTCGGCCAAAGTTATTCTTCCTATTACTTTCGCCAATAGATCGTTCAAGACAGCCCGATTTTCCACCCGTACCTTATTGGTTTGAAAATCACGATGTTGTATTAAATCCTCAACCCCCAACACCCTGCACAGACGTTGAAACTGCCGTTCCGTACCCACCGCCAATACCACCGACTCGCCATCGGCGCAAGCGAAGATGTCGCCATAGGGCGCGATATTGGGGTGCTGCGTACCCATGCGTTGCGGCACGTGGCCGGTCATTAAGTAGTTGGCGGCTTGGTTGAGCAGGGAGGCAATGGCCGATTCAAGGAGCGAGGTAGTAACCACCATGCCTTGGCCGGTACGTTCACGGTGCAACAGGGCAAGCAAAATACCCTCTTTGAGCTGGTGAGCCGCCAGCGTATCCACAAAAGCCACGGGCAGGCGTACCGGTGGCCGGTCTGGTTCGCCGGTCATGTACAGGTAACCCGCTTCGGCCTGTAGCACGATGTCGAAGGCCGGGCTTTCATCCTCCGGGTCAGCAAAAGCATAAAGTTGGGCGAAGATAAGCCGTTGATTTTGAGTGCGCAGGCTCTCGGCATCCACGCCCATACGGCGAGCAGAGGAGGGCTTAAAGTTGGAGATTATCACATCGGCGGTGAGGGCTAGCTCGACCGCCTGGCGTTGGTCGGCCGGGTCATTCAAATCCAGAAAAAGATGCTGCTTGCCCCAATTCACGCTACACCAATACGCCGAGATGGGCGAATCCGGGTCTTCGATGGGCAGTTTCCAGCCCCGCGTCATGTCGCCGCCGGTATTTTTATTTTCAATTTTGATGACTTCCGCACCGAGTTCGGCAAAGAACATCCCAACAGCGGGGCCAGCCAGTACACTGGCAAATTCAACTACTTTTAAGCCGGAAAAAAACTGGTCTTGCATTTATTTTTGGACATTGGATGATTAAACAATAGACTGCCGGACTTTGAACAATGTACTTGGCCAATTTCCTACCGTGTTTGTGTTTTTCCAGGAAGCCGCAATCACGATAAAAAGGTAGTAACTGGTTAGGCATTTGTATGTGGTCTATGTTTCTATGTGGTAAAACACTAACCACATAGTAACATAGACTACATGATAAAAAATATAATTTTGTAATTATTTTATTTTAAAGTACTGGTCAAATAGCTAACCAGTTACAAAAATTAAACATGAAAATTTTTGATCCCGCCCAGATTCGTGCCTGGGACGCTTATACTATTGACAATGAACTGGTTACATCGGTAGAATTGATGAATCGGGCGGCCCAGGCGTTTACGGATTGGTTTATACAAATATATCCCGATTCCCAACGCCCGGTTTGCGTGTTCGCTGGTACGGGCAACAATGGCGGCGACGGACTGGCCGTGGCCCGGCTGCTATACCAACGTTTTTACGACGTGAAGGTATTTGTTGGCGACTTCACGGGAAAACGCTCGGGGGATTTCGAGGCGCAACAGACAGCTGTGCCGGAGGGTGTAGAAATGACAGTTTTGAAGAAATGGGAGGGAACGGTGGCTATTGACAAAAACGATATTGTCGTAGATGCGCTATTCGGCACCGGCTTGAGCCGTCCTTTGGCGGACAAGCCCTGGCCACAAATCATTAATTATCTGAACGCATTGCCCAATGACATCGTGGCTATTGACCTGCCCAGCGGCCTGTTTGCCAACCAGCATACCGATAGCCCAGTCGTATATGCTGATCGGACTTTTGCTTTTGAAACGCCCAAACGCGCGTTTTTTTTTCCGGAAAATGCCGGTCGGGTGGGGGAGTGGGCCTACGGGCCAATTGGCTTACATCCCAATTTTGAACGGGAGACGGCTACATCCTTCCATTACCTGACCCACACGGACGCGCAGGAACTGGTGCAGCCGCGTGCAAAATTCGGCCATAAAGGGTCATTTGGCCATGCGCTGCTACTAGCCGGGAGCCGGGGCAAGATCGGTGCGGCAGTGCTGGCGGCACGGGCCTGTCTGCGGTCGGGGGTGGGGCTGCTGACCGTACATACGTCCGGATGCGGCTATTCGGTGGTGCAGACCAGTGTGCCGGAGGCCATGTGCAGCACGGATGCGCACTTGGATCTTATTAGCCAATTGCCTGATCTTCAAAAAATTACGACCGTGGGTATCGGGCCGGGGCTGGGGAATCACGCTGACACGGCCACTGCCATGCGCCAATTGCTGGAGGCGGTTCAGCACCCGATGGTGCTGGATGCAGATGCCCTGAACTTGTTGGCGCAGCACCCACACTGGTGGCCGCTGGTTCCCAAAAACTCTATCTTAACGCCGCATCCGAAGGAATTTGAACGGCTATTCGGCCCTTCGGCTAATGAATTTGATCGCAACGGGCTGCACCGCCGGATGGCGCAAGAACACGACGTGATTATCGTGCTGAAAGGGGCGCATACCGCTATCGTCTTGCCGGACGGGTCATGCTGGTTCAACTCGACGGGCAACCCCGGTATGGCTACCGGCGGCACTGGCGATGTGCTGACCGGTATACTCACGGGTTTATTGGCCCAAGGTTATGCACCGGAAAAGGCGGCTCGGTTAGGGGTGTATTTACACGGATTGGCGGGCGATCTGGCGGCCACTAAACATAGCCAAGCCGCGTTGATCGCCGGGGACTTAGTGGAGGCGATGGGGGAGGGCTGGCGAGTATTGGGAGAACACTAAAGAAGGCATAAAAAATCCCGCTGGCGGAGTATTCCACCAGCGGGCCAAGTATATTGACAGTACGCCGTTTAGATATGCGCTTCAATCTTATCCTTCAAATACTGCTTGGTCTGGGCACCCACGATCTTCTCTTTCAGTTGTCCGTTCTTAAAAATCAGGAAGGTAGGAATACCGCGAACGTTGAATTGCGTCGGCACTTCCGGGTTTTCGTCCACGTTGAGCTTGCCGATTACGGCGCGGCCTTCGTATTCGGTTGACAGCTCTTCCACCACCGGGGTCATCATTTTGCAGGGGCCGCACCATTCTGCCCACAGGTCAATGACCGTCAGTTTGTCGTTGCCGATCACGTCGGTCTGGAAGTTCGCATCAGAAAATTCGTATGCCATGAGAAAAATTATTTTAGTGTGAAAAATTGCAGGGATGAAATCAGCGATAAAAACAGTGCCGGGGCAGATTTGGTTCAAAAGTAGCGGAAATGGTGGGGACGCCGCTTGGATTTCTGCCGGAATTGTCCGCGAGCGAACAATGGAGACAGTGCATAGACACGATGCCTATTTCTTCAGCCCCCAAAAATGTCCTGAAACCACCCTACGATTTGCTCAAAAAAAGATGGAAATAAGGAGGGCTGCAACAGCAGTGGAAAGAAGAAGCCGAACACAGCACCGAAAAAGTGAGCCGTATGGTCGATATTGTCTTCGCCCTTGTTGGCCGCGTAGGAGCTATACCATAGGTAGAGTACTCCAAAAATAAAGCCCGGAATGGGAATGGGAAGGAGGATAAATCGAATCCCGATGGTTGGGTTCAAGGCGATGCAGGCGAACAACACCGCCGCCACTGCCCCCGAGGCTCCAATACTGGCAAACGACGACGTGTTGCGGAATTTATAGAAAGTGCCGACCGAAGCCGCCACGATGGAAACCAGGTAAAAGATCAAAAACAGCGTAGTGCCTAAGCGGGGGAACATGCTGGCAAACCAGCTTTCCACGTATGGCCCAAAGAAAAACAGGGTCAACATGTTGAAAAGCAAGTGCATAAAATCCGCATGCAGGAAACCGCTGGTCAGCCAACGGTAATATTCCCCATCTCGCGCTTCTTGATAGGGCCAGTGTTTCATTTTTACAAACAGCTCCTGGTTATTGAAAGCCAGAAACGAAATAAGCGACGTAAAGCCGATAATGATGTAGGTGATGGGCATGAAATAATTATGAATTATGAATGATAAACTATGAGTTTGTCTGGCATCCGGTCGCTTATATTTCTTTTACTCTCTCCTCTATCTTCTCTCATCCGTTGTGGTATGGTTCGTTGCGCAGGATAGTCATGGCACGGTACAGTTGTTCCAAAAAAAACAAACGCACCATCTGGTGGGAAAAGGTGAGTTGCGACAGGGCGATCTGCTCATTGGCGCGGGCATAAACATCGGGGGAAAAACCGAAAGCCCCGCCAATCAGAAAGACCATCCTTCGCTGGGAAGCCGTCAGTCGGCGTTCCAGCCACTGGGCCAGCCCCAGCGAGGTGAATGCCTGACCATGCTCGTCGAGCAGCACCAGATAGTCATCGGAATGGAGTTTGGCGAGCAGCAGCTTGCCTTCCTCTTTTTTCAAGATATTACCGTCGCTGATCTTGGTCTTCACATCGGGCAGCACCACCAGGCGGAAGGGCAGGTAGTTGGCCAGCCGTTTTTCAAAGATGCCTATCCCCATCTCCAGGTACTTTTCGGAGGTCTTGCCAATTGCCCAAAGTTCGATCTTCATAGCGCAGCGGGGGCCAGGCGTCGTTTGGGTTTGGGGAACAGTTCCGCCAGCTCGTCGGGAAGGGTAGGCCGGTCGGCAAAGCGATCGATCAAGGCCCGAACGATGCCAATCACTAAATCGGTCTCGCCTTTTTGCAGCAGGCCCTGTAGGTGTTCGCGAACGCGGGTAGAGGCTTGGCGACCAAAATGTTCGTCCAGGTAGGTAGAGAGCAGGGCCACATAGCGACGTTCCACAAAGGCCTTGTTGGTAGAGAGCAGCAGTTCTTCCCAAGCCTGAATCTGGCTCAGATCGGTGGCGGTTTCGAGCAGCTCCATCAGTGCGTCCGTATCGCCTTCCGTACCCAGCAGGATAGCAATGGTGTGGATGTCACCCGCCCGTCGGAGCTCGGTAAGCAGGCGTTGGCGTACACCCGGCCATTTTTTGCCCGCCGTCTGTTTCATCTGTTCATAAAAATCAAAATCGCCGCTCTGCTGGAACCGTCGCCAGAGCCAAGTGATCTTCCGTTCGCGGTTGCCCGTCCGGTCGGCGATGTGCAACAACAAAT